>CAYPDO010000403.1:0-4795 GCA_964409495.1 uncultured Bordetella sp. | reverse complement strand
CGAGAACGAGGGCGAGGTCTTCCTCGGCCGCTCGGTGACCAAGCAGGTGCACATGTCCGAGGCCACCATGCAGAAGGTGGACAAGGAGGTGCGCCGCATCATCGACGAGCAGTACGCCACCGCGCGCAAGCTCATCGAGGACAACCAGGACAAGATACACGCCATGGCCAAGGCCCTGCTCGAATGGGAAACCATTGACGGCGAGCAGATCGACGACATCATGGCCGGCAAGCCGCCGCGGCCGCCCAAGGACTGGACGCCCACCGCACGCAACACCGGTGGTGGCGCCAGCGGCAGCGGCCCGGTCAGCACCGACGGCGCGCCAGCCGCCGCCGCCTGAGCGGCGCAGCCTGCCAGACTGCCGCATGGGGCCTTCGGGCCCCTTTTTCATGGCCTCGCCCTCCGCCAACATGCACTGGCACACCACCCGTTTTCGCATCGATCTGTCGCGCCCTCAGGTGATGGGCATCGTCAACGTGACGCCCGATTCGTTTTCCGACGGCGGCGCGCACGATGCGCCGGCCGCGGCACTGGCGCACTGCGAGCGCCTGCTGGCCGAGGGGGCCGACATCCTGGACATCGGTGGCGAGTCCACCCGTCCGGGGTCGCGCGCGCCAGCGGCCGACGAGGAACTGGCGCGGGTGCTGCCGGTGTTGCGCGGCGCCGTGACGCTGGGCGTGCCGGTGTCGGTGGACACCAGCCTGCCGGCGCTGATGCAGGCCGCGCTGGACCTGGGTGCTGACATCGTCAACGACGTGAGGGCGCTGCAGCGCCCCGGCACGCTGGAGGTGGTGGCCGCCCATCCCGACGTGGGGGTGTGTCTGATGCACATGCGCGGCGAGCCCGACACCATGCAGCAGCACACCGGCTATGGCGACGTGGTGGCGGAGGTGGCCGCATGGTTGCGGCAGCGCCGTGACGAGGTTCACGCGGCCGGCGTGGCCTTCGACCGCATTGCGGTGGATCCGGGCATCGGTTTCGCGAAGACGCCCGACGACAATTGGGCGCTGCTGCGGCGCCAGGCCGAACTGCTGGTGCTGGGGGCCCCGCTGCTGCTGGGCTGGAGCCGCAAGGGCAGCCTGGGGCAAGTCACCGGCCGTCCGGTGCAGGAGCGCCAGGTGGCCAGCGTGGCGGCAGCGCTGGCCTGCGTGCAACGTGGCGGCCATGTGGTGCGGGTGCACGACGTGGCGGCCACGGTGGATGCACTCAAGGTGTGGCGGGCCGCGGGCCTGCCATGACGGCACGGCCGGTGGCGCGCGCCGGCCACGATTCGAATTCTTTTGAGGACGACACAGCATGACTCGCCAGTACTTCGGCACCGACGGCATCCGCGGCACGGTGGGTGTGAGCCCGATCACCCCCGACTTCATGCTGCGGCTGGGGCATGCCGTGGGCCGTGTGCTGCGCCGCGATGGTGGCCGGCCCACGGTGCTGATCGGCAAGGACACGCGCATCTCGGGCTACATGATCGAGTCCTCGCTGGAGGCCGGCCTGGCGTCGGCCGGGGTCGACACCCTGCTCACCGGCCCGCTGCCCACGCCGGGCGTGGCCTACCTCACGCGCGCGCTGCGGCTGGATCTGGGCATCGTGATCAGCGCCTCGCACAACGCCTTTGCCGACAATGGCGTGAAGTTCTTCTCCGCCATGGGCGAGAAACTGCCTGATGACTGGGAGCGCGCGGTGGAAGCCGCGCTTGACGAAGCGCCGCAGTGGGTGGATTCGGCCAGCCTGGGCAAGGCGCGCCGGGTGGAGGATGCGCGCGGGCGCTACATCGAGTTCTGCAAAAGCTCGGTGCCCAAGACCATGTCGCTGAAGGGCCTGAAGATCGTCGTCGACGCGGCCCATGGCGCCGCCTACCACGTGGCCCCCGACGTGTTTCACGAACTGGGCGCCGAAGTCGTCACCATCGGCTGCAGTCCGAATGGCCTGAACATCAATGCCGGCGTGGGTGCCACATCGCCGAAGGCACTGGTCGACGCCGTGGCCCAGCATGGCGCCGACTACGGCGTGGCACTCGATGGCGACGCCGACCGCCTGCAGATGGTCGATCGCCAGGGGCGCCTGTTCAATGGCGATGAACTGCTTTATGTGATGGTGGCCGAGCGCCTGTCGCGCGGCCATGCCGTGCCGGGTGCCGTGGGCACGCTGATGACCAACATGGCGGTCGAGGTGGCCCTGAAGAGGCGCGGTGTCGAACTGGTGCGCGCCAAGGTGGGCGACCGGTATGTGCTGGAGGAACTGGCCGCGCGCGGCTGGCTGCTGGGCGGAGAGAGCTCGGGCCACCTGCTGCAACTGGACAAGCACTCTACCGGCGACGGCATCGTCAGCGCGCTGCAGGTGCTGCATACCGTGCAGCAGGCACGGGCCACCCTGGCTGATCTGCTGGCCGACGTGACTCTGTTTCCGCAGACCATGATCAACCTGCGGCTGCGCGATGGGCTGGACTGGCAGCAGCACGGCGGCTTTGCCTCTGAACAGGACCGGGTGCGCGCCGAACTGGGGGACAGTGGCCGGATCCTGATCCGCGCCTCAGGTACCGAACCGGTGCTGCGGATCATGGTCGAAGCGCGTGAGGCGGGCCAGGCCAAGGCCGCTGCCGAACGTCTGGCGGCCGTGCTGCAAGGCTGACACGCTGCGTCATTCAGCCGGCGCGCGTGGGCCGAGCCTGGCCGGGCCCGGGGGCACAGAAGGTGCGCGGCCGAGGGGGCGGAGGCTCTAAATTGTCACTGGATCGCTGATCCAATGTCAGTGTGACAGTTCAGCGCGTCCATGTGACACCATCTGCCGCCCTTTGGGGTTGTCACGACAATGTCATGACGCCTTCTTAGAGTGCCGTTCAACCTGAACGACACCCCAGAAAGGCGCAGCATGCTCAACCACTTGATCCGCACCACCAGCCTCGGCCTTGGCGCCGCACTGGCGCTCAGCACCGCCGCGCAGGCCCAGGACGTCACCGGCGCGGGCGCCACGTTCCCGGCGCCCTTGTACGCCAAGTGGGCCGATGCCTACAACAAGGCTTCCGGTGCGCGCATCAACTATCAATCGGTGGGCTCGGGTGCCGGCATCAAGCAGATCAAGTCGAAGACGGTGGACTTCGGTGCCTCCGACATGCCGCTGAAGGACGAGGACCTGGCCAAGGACGGCATGCTGCAGTTCCCCACCGTGATCGGTGGCGTGGTGCCTGTGGTCAACATCCAGGGCGTGCAGCCGGGCCAGATCAAGCTCACCGGCCAGGTGCTGGGTGACATCTATCTGGGCAAGATCACCAAGTGGAACGACCCGGCCATCACCGCGCTGAATGCCGGTGTCGCGCTGCCCGCGGCCGACATTTCGGTGGTGCGACGCGCCGACGGTTCGGGCACCACCTTCATCTTCACGAACTACCTGTCGAAGGTGAACACCGAGTGGAAGGCCAAGGTCGGTGAGGGCACGGCGGTGAACTGGCCGATCGGCGCCGGCGGCAAGGGCAACGAGGGCGTGGCCGCCTTCGTGCAGCGTCTGCCGAACTCGATCGGTTACGTCGAGTACGCGTACGTCAAGCAGAACAAGATGACGTTCACCCAGCTCAAGAACAAGGACGGCGTGTTCGTGTCGCCCAGCGACACGGCCTTCAAGGCCGCCGCCGCCGGTGCCGACTGGGCCAAGACCTTCTACCAAATCACCACCGACCAGCCCGGCAAGGATGCCTGGCCGCTGAGCAACCCGACCTACATCCTGATGTACAAGGTGCAGGACAAGCCGGCCAGCGCCAGCGCTGCGCTGAAGTTCTTCGACTGGGCCTTCGCCAACGGCGACAAGGCTGCGGACGACCTGGACTACGTGCCGCTGCCTGATTCGGTGAAGGCGCTGGTGCGCAAGCAGTGGGCCGAGATCAAGGATGCCTCGGGCAAGCCCGTGGCACTGAAGTAAGCCCATCCACCCCTTCGACAAGACGCCGGGCCCGCGTGCCCGGCGTCTTGTTGATGCAGCGGAGAATCCGGTGACCACCGCACTGCCCGCCACGCCCTTGAACACGCCCCAATCCCTCGAACGCGCCACGCCCCAGGCGCGGCCACCGCAACGCCGACGTGTCGCGCCCTGGGCCGACACGGTGTTCTCGGTGCTCACCCACGGGGCCGCGTGGATCACGCTGCTGCTGCTGGTGGGCATCATCGTGTCGCTGCTGGTGGGCGCGGCGCCGGCCATCGAGAAGTTCGGCCTGAGCTTCCTGTGGACCAAGGAATGGGATCCGGTGCAGGAAAAGTTCGGCGGCCTGGTGATGATCGTCGGCACGCTGATGACCTCGCTGATCGCGCTGCTGATTGCCGTGCCGGTGAGCTTCGGCATCGCGGTGTTCCTCACCGAGCTGTCGCCCAAGTGGCTCAAGCGCCCGTTGGGCACGGCCATCGAGCTGCTGGCGGCGGTGCCCTCGATCGTCTACGGCATGTGGGGTCTGCTGGTGTTCGGTCCCATCCTGTCGCAGTATGTGCAGCAGCCCCTGCAGGCCGTGTTCAAGGGCGTGCCGGTGTTCGGTGCGCTGTTTGCCGGCCCGCCGGTGGGCATTGGCATGCTGTCGGCCGGCATCATCCTGGCGATCATGGTCATTCCGTTCATTGCCGCGGTGATGCGTGACGTGTTCGAGGTGACGCCGCCGATGCTCAAGGAGTCGGCCTACGGCCTGGGCGCCACCACCGCGGAGGTGGTGTATCGCGTGGTGCTGCCCTACACCAAGGCGGGCGTGGTGGGCGGCATCATGCTGGGCCTTGGCCGTGCGCTGGGCGAGACCATGGCGGTCACCTTTGTCATCGGCAACTTC
>CAYPDO010000402.1:0-4813 GCA_964409495.1 uncultured Bordetella sp. | reverse complement strand
TCCACACCGGGGTTGCGCGCCATCAGTGCCTGCAGCGGGATCGCGCCCAGGTCATCTGCGCGCACGCTGCTGAGTGCGCCGCCGTAGCGGCCGAAGGGGGTGCGGATGGCGTCGCAGATGAAGGCTTGGGAGGTGCTCATGGTCTTGTCTCCAGGAATCCGAGATTGCAGTTCAGGTGAGTGTTCGGCGCGCGTCGGGCGCAGTGAAGCGGATGCACAGCCTCAGGTGCCGCCCAGGGCCGCCAGGTCGCCCAGGCGAAAGCCGTGGCCGGCCTCGGCGGCCATCTGCTGCAGGTCGGCCTGCAGTTGGGCGCGGTCCTGACGCAGGGCCCAGAACACCGGGCCGCCGCACCAGCGCGGAAAGCCGTAGCCCTGCACCAGCACCACGTCCACATCGGCCGGGCGGCTGGCCACGCCTTCGGCCAGCAGCAGCGCGGCCTCGTTGGCCATCGCCAGCAGCGCGCGGCGCTGGAGGGTGGCGGGCGCCAGCGCCTGGCGCGTGATGCCCCGCGCCGCGCTGGCCTGCTCGATCAGGCCACGCACCGTGGCATCGGTGCTGCGCGCCGGCTTGCCATCGGTGTAGGTGTAGTAGCCCGCGCCGGTCTTGCGGCCCAGGCGGCCCTGCTCGCACAGCCGATCGAGGATCGCGACATAGCGCTCGCGCGGGTCGCGCGTGGCAGCCTGCGCCTTGCGCATGCGCCAGGCGATGTCCAGGCCCGACAGGTCGGCCACCGCGAACGGGCCCATCGCAAAGCCCATCGCGGTGAGCGCGCCGTCCACGTCCTCGGGCCAGGCGCCGTCTTCCAGCATGAACTCGCACTGGCGGCGGTAGGCGTTGTAGATGCGGTTGCCGATGAAGCCGAAGGCATTGCCGCAGGGCACGGGCGTCTTCTTCAGCACCTGGCCCACGGCCATGCCGGTGGCCAGCACCTCGGGCGCGGTGTGCGTGCCGCGCACCACCTCCAGCAGCTTCATCACGTTGGCGGGGCTGAAGAAGTGCAGGCCCAGCACGTCTTGCGGCCGCGCCGTGGCGGCAGCGATGGCGTCCACGTCCAGGTAGCTGGTGTTGGTGGCCAGCACCGCGCCCGGCCGGGCGTGGGCATCGATCTGGCGGAAGACGGTCTGCTTGACGGCCAGGTCTTCGAACACGGCCTCGATCACCAGGTCGGCCGCCGCCAGGCGCGGCCAGTCGGTGGTGGGCTGCAGGCGCGCCTCGCAGGCCACGGCCGCAGCGGCTTTCAGCTTGCCGGCGCCCACGCGCTCGCGGTAGTGGTCCGAGACGCGCTGGCGGCCGCGGGCCAGAGCGGCCTCGTCCTGCTCCAGCAGCAGCACGGTCAAGCCGGCGTCCAGCGCGGCGATCGCGATGCCCGCGCCCATGGTGCCGGCGCCGATCACCGCGACCGTGGCCAGCGGCCGCGGCGTGGCCTTCAGCGTGGCCGGCAGGCGGCTGGCCTCGCGCTCGGCCTTGAACTGGTAGCGCAGAGCCTGCGCGGCCTCGCTGCCCACCAGATCGAGGAACAGCGCGCGTTCATGCTGCAGGCCGGCGTCGAAGTCGTCGCCCGCGCTGGCGGCCACGGCGTCCAGCAGCGCGCCGTAGGCCGGCTGCAGGCGCTGACGCCCATTGAGCTTGGCGCGCTGGGCCGCCACCACCGCCTGCAGGCGGGCGGGGTCGGGCCGGCGGTCGCGCGCGCGCGGCCAGGGCGCGCCGGCGTCGGCCAGCGCCAGGGCGCGCCGGGCAGCGGCGTGCACCAGCGCCTGCAGGTCGGCGTCATCGGCCAGCACCGTGTCGAACAGACCCGATTCGGCCAGCTCGCGCGCGCTGCGCGGTGCGCCGGCCAGCATCAGGCCCAGTGCTGCTTCGGGGTCGATCAGCCGGGGCAGGCGCTGTGTGCCACCGGAGCCGGGGATCAGGCCCAGCGTCACCTCAGGCAGGCCCACGCGGGCGCCGGGCAGCGCCACGCGGCCGTGGCAGGCCAGGGCCAGCTCCAGGCCGCCGCCCAGCGCCACGCCCGACAGCGCCGCCACCACCGGCTTGGTGCAGGCTTCCACGGCGGCCAGCACGCTGCGCAGCATGGGCTCCTGGAACTGCAGCGGCGTGCCGAACTCGCTGACATCCGCCCCCGCCGAGAAGGCCTTGTCGTGGCCCACCAGCACGATGGCGCGTACCGCGGCATCCGCCTCGGCCGCGGCCAGCTGGGCCACGATGCGCGCGCGCAGCGCGTGCCCCAGGCTGTTGACCGGGGGCTGGTCGAGGGTGATCAGGGCAACGGCGTCAGGAACGATGGGCATGGTGGATCCGGGAAGGGCGAAGGGAGGTGGCGGGTAGCGGCATCAGTCCGCACGCATCAGGTGTTTGCCGATCACCAGCTGCTGGATCTGCGAGGTGCCCTCGTACAGGCGCAGCAGGCGCACGTCGCGGTAGAAGCGCTCGACCTTGTAGTCGTTGATGTAGCCGGCGCCGCCGTGGATCTGCACACCCCGGTCGGCCACGCGGCCCACCATCTCGGTGCTGAACAGCTTGGCGCACGAGGCCTGCATGCTGACCTCGGCATCGGCCGCGCCGGGGGGCTTGGCGTCGTAGCGCAGGGCCACAGCCTGCACCATGGACCAGCCGGCCAGCAGCTCGGCCTGGCTATCGGCCAGCATGGCCTGCATCAGCTGGAAGTCGCCGATGCGCTGGCCGAACTGCTTGCGCTGCTGCGCATAGGCCAGGCCCTCGTCGAGGATGCGCCGCGCCATGCCACAGGCCAGCGCGGAGACATGCAGGCGGCCACGGTCCAGCACCTTCATCGCGGTCTTGAAGCCGCGGCCGGGCACACCGCCGATGATGTGGGACGCCGGGACGCGCACCTGGTCCAGCACCACGTCGCAGGTCTTGGTGCCGCGCTGGCCCATCTTGCGGTCGGGCTTGCCCAGGCTCAGGCCCGGCAGACCGGCCGGCACGATGAAGGCCGAGATGCCGCCCGCCCCCGGCCCGCCGGTGCGCGCCATCAGCGTGAACGCGCCGGCCCGGGTGGCGTTGGTGATGTAGCGCTTGCTGCCGGTGATCAGGTAGTCGTCACCATCGGCCACGGCGCGGGTCTTGATCGACGCGGCGTCGGAGCCGGCATCGGGCTCGGTGAGCGCGAACGACACGATCAGCTCGCCGCTGGCGATGCGCGGCAGGTACTCGGCCTGCTGCGCCGCCGTGCCATCCATCAGGATGCCCTGCGAGCCGATGCCAATGTTGGTGCCCACCACCGAGCGGAAGGCCAGCGCGGTCTGCCCCAGGGTGTAGGCCACGGCGCATTCCTGCGCCATCGACAGGCCGATGCCGCCGAAAGCCTCGGGGATGGACAAGCCGAACAGCCCCAGCTCGCGCATGTCGGCCACGATGTCGGCAGGCACCTCGTCGTGCTCTTCCACGGCGTCTTCGGCAGGCACCAGGCGCTCGCGCACGAAGCGCTGCACGCTGTCGAGCAGCAGCGAAAAGGTCTCGTCATCCAGCGCCACGGCGTCTCCTGAAGGTGTGGTCGGGTCGGGGCGCGATTGTTTCGACCCATCCCTGGCTTGACAATTGCAGCCAGAATTGACTGACTGTCAAAAATTGCTGACACCCCGCAGATCTCGCCATGGACGCCCAAGCCCTCACCCTGTTCGTCAGCATCGTGGACGCCGGCAACCTCAGCCAGGCCGCGCGCCAGCTGAAGATGAGCCGCGCCAATGTCAGCTACCACCTGGGGCAGCTGGAGAAATCCATCGGCCTGCAGCTGATGCGCCGCACCACGCGCCAGGTGGAGCTCACCGAGGCCGACCACCGGCTGTACCAGCATGGCTGCGTGATCCGCGACGAGGTGCTGGCCGCGCGCGAGGCCGTGACCACCATGGCCAAGGGCCTGCACGGCGCCTTGCGCGTGAGCATGCCCACCGGGTTCGGCCACATGGTGATGTCGGGCTGGCTGATCGAGTTCAAGCGCCTGTACCCCGACATCGCGCTGGACCTGCGCTTCGAGAACCGCGTGGACGACCTTCTGCGCGAGGAGGTGGACCTGGCCGTGCGCGTGATGTCCGAGCCGCCGCAGCAGACCGTGGCCATCGAGCTGGCGCGCGTGCGCCATGTCATCTGCGCTGCCACCGACTGGACGCAGCGCCACGGCCTGCCGCAGCGGCTGGAGGCGCTGGCCGAGGTGCCGCTGCTCACCTCGGCCGTGGTGGGGCGCGAACTGCGCGTGGCGGCCTACCGCGGCGACGAGCGGCATGAGATCGCGCTGCGACCCACACTGGCCTCCGAGAACTTCCAGTTCCTGCGCGAGGCCATCCTGGCCGGCCTGGGCGTGGGCCTGGTGCCCGACTACGTGGTACGGCAGGACCGGGCCGAAGGCCGCGTCACCACCTCGCTGGACGACTGGTGGCTGAGCGTCTTCGGCACCCGCCTGTACCTGCTGCGCATGCCCGACCGCTACCAGACGCTGGCCATGCGCACGCTGATCGACTTCGTAGTGGCGAAGGCCCGGGCCTGGGTGGCAGACGACGCGACCTGAGCCCGCAGCGCAGGCCGCACGCCAAGCACGCATCGCCATCACGAGCTTGAGAGTCAAGCCGCAACGGGTCTGTGTTATCAGGTGGGGGTGGAACATCGCCCGCTCATACAACCAAAACTGATGCCATACGATCGCAGCGGCTTTCAGGGGGGCGGACACCGGTTACACGCCCAAGCTGATGCTATTGGCGCAGGCAAATCTGGATCTCGGTCGCCGATCCAAGCAACTTTGTTGCTTTTGCCCCGGATGTTCGGCCACCTCGCCCGGGGACATCTGGCTGGCCAAGGCCGATCT
>CAYPDO010000401.1:0-4817 GCA_964409495.1 uncultured Bordetella sp. | reverse complement strand
ACACGGCCGGCCAGCGGCGCCAGCTGCTCGATGGCCGGCGTGAGGCCGTGCTGGCGCATGTGCTCCACCGCGTTCTGCAATTGCCGGGCCGCCGCCGCATCGGCCGGCGACAGCACCATGGCGCCGGGCCGGGACGTCATGGCTGCAGCTCGAACAGGGCCGAGCCGTCGCCGTTGTCCTTCACCAGCCGCACCTGGGGCGTGCGCGGCAGCTGCGCGATGGCCGCGGCGCTGGAGCTGAAGCGCAGCTTCACGCCCGGCACCGGCTGGATGCGCCAGTTGCCATCGGCCGCCGGATCCAGCGTGCCGGCCGAGCGCAGGTATTGCGCCAGCGCCTCGCGGTTCTCGTCGGCGCTGTCCATCACGATCTGGCGCCCGTCCAGGCCCGGAAAGCTGCCGCCACCCGCGGCGCGGTAGTTGTTGGTCACCACGACGAAGGCCGCGTCGTCCTTCACCGGCTGGCCCTTGTGGCGCAGGTCGACGACGCGGCGCGCCTCGGGGGGCCACCAGCTTGCCGGCCAGGTCATAACGCGCAGGTTGCGTGACATCGATGCGGTAGGCCAGGCCGTCGATCATGTCGAAGTTGTAGGGCACGAAGCGCTCGTCGATCAGCGCCTGCTCGGCCGGGCCGGCGGGGTCGATGCGGCGGAAGGCACCGGCCGACATCTCCAGCCATTCACGCACCTGGGCGCCCGTGAGCTTCACGGCCTTGATGGTGTTGGGGTAGATGTAGAGATCGGCGATGTGGCGGATCGACAGCGTGCCGGCCGGGATGTCGGTGTAGTAGCCCCAGCCCATGCGCCCGCCCGACTTGAATGGCGCAGCCGCCGAGACGATGGGCAGGCCCTCGTACTCGGTGCCGGCCAGCGCGCGCCTGGCGTAGGCGATCTGCGCGTTGTTGACCAGCTGCACCGAGGGATCGTCGGCCACCTGCGCGAAGAAGCTGGTGATCGGCGCCGTGCTGCGCGCCACCTCGCCGCGCACATAGCGCAGCGTGGCCTCGTGCTCGGGGGCCACCAACTGCGCCACCATCGGATCGGGCGCCACCAGCGGTTGGCGCGTGGCGCGGTCGCGGATCGGGCGGATCTCGGCGCGGCTGTCCTTGATCTTCCAGGCACCGCTGCTGTCGTCGAGCACCAGATCGATCACGCCCAGGTGGTCGCCCCAGCGGCCGGGCATCACCGCCGGCACGCCGTTGATCGTGCCGCGGGCCAGGTCCACCTTGGGGTAGCTGGCGAAGAAGCGGCCCGGGAACTCGCCATGTGAATGGCCGAACAGGATGGCGTCGATGCCGGCAATCTCCGACAGCCGCGCCACCGAGTTCTCGGCAAAGCGCGGCGTCTCGCCGCGCTCGAAGCCCGAGTGCGGGATGGCGACCACGATGTCGGCACCCTTGGCGCGCATCTCGGGCACGTAGCGGCGCGCGGTTTCCTGGATGTCCTGCACGGTGAGCCGGCCGGTGAGCTGGGCGCGGTCCCAGGTCATGATCTGCGGCGGCACGAAGCCGATCACGCCGACCTTGAGCAGGCGCTTCGCGCCGGACTCGTCGGTGAGGCTGCGCTCCAGGATCACATAGGGCGTGAAGGCCGGCTGGTCGTTGGCCGGGTTGCCGTCGCCATCGTCCAGCGTGACATTGGCGCTGACATACGGAAAGGCCGCACCGGCGATGGCCTGGCGCAAAAAGGGCAGGCCGAAGTTGAACTCGTGGTTGCCGATGTTGGCGGCGTCCACGCCCAGCGCATTGAGCACCTTGTAGGCCGGGTGCACCGCGCCGGCGGCCAGCGGCTTGACGCGGGCCACGTAGTCGCCCAGCGGCGAGCCTTGGAGCAGATCGCCGTTGTCGAACAGCAGGCTGTTGCGGGCCTCGGCGCGTGCGGCCTTGATCAGCGTGGCGGTGCGTGCCAGGCCGTACTCGTCGGTGGGCTTGTCCTGGTAGTAGTCCCAGGCCAGCAGGTTCATGTGCAGGTCGGTGGTCTCCAGGATGCGCAGCTTCAGTTCAGCCGCCAGCGCCGGCCGCGTCGGCCAGGCGGCCAGCAGCAGCAAGGCCAGCATGGGCAGCAGGGCAGGGCGTTGGCGCCGGGCAGGCAGGGGTCGGGAGGCTGGGGTCATCGATCGGGTCGCTGGTGAATTGGGGCGCGGCAGAAAGCCGCCAACGCGGGTGGCGCCGAGCGTAGCAGCCCGCCTGCGGACTGCCGCTGGCTGGCGCGGCCCTTGCATCGGCGCTGGCCAAGCCCCGGCCTGGAGTGTTCATGACAGTGCAGCAACTGATCCACCTGCTCTCGGCGATGCCGCCCACGGCGCCGGTGCTGCTGGAGGAAGACGGCGGCCTGTCGCCGCTGGGCGGCGTGGACCTGCTGCCCGGCCAGCCAGGCCAGCCCGACGAGGTGCTGCTGCGGCCGGACATGACCCCCGATTGATGCAAGGAGTGCACGATGGCCTATCAAACCCTGTGCAAGCAGCGCTACCTGGGCGAAGGCGAATCAGTGCCCTTCATGCTCGATGGCCACGAGGTGCTGGTGGTGTGGCCCGATGGCGGCCGGCCGCGCGCCTTTGCCGGCGTATGCCCGCACGAGCAGCAATCGCTGGTGAACAACTCGCAGTTCAACGGCCGCACCCTGGTGTGCACGGTGCACGGCTGGGTGTTCGACGGCCGCACCGGCCAGGGCCTGCGCCCGGAGGGCTGCGCGCTGGACGAATACCCGCTGCGCATGACCCACGATGGCCTGGTGGAGATCGATCTGGAAGGCGGTGCATGAGGCCGCGCAGATCGGCCGGCATGCGGTGGCGCCTGGCCAGCGGCGAGCAATCCTGTCGGGATAGGGCTTGCTGCTCCAATGGCCGCATGCGCCATACATCGTCTGGCGCCGGCCGCAACCGCCCAGGAGACACACCGTGAGCACCCCCGAAGGCTTCTTCATCGACTGGGACGGCAATGTGCGCAGCACCACCGATTGCGGCGGCGGCTATGTGTGCGAGGTGGACACCGTGGCCAAGTACGTGGGCGTGATGAGCCCCAAGGGCGCGCTGATGCACGAGGCCACGTTCTACAAGGATCTGGCGGCCATCGAGAAGGCCGGCATCAAGGGCCAGCTGGTGCCGGGCAGCACGCCCTGGGGCCGCAAGGACCAGGGCTTCTGAAAGAAGGCACGCCATGAGCATCACCACCACGGCTCCGGCCACCGACCTGCTGGTGCGCAACCGCGCCATCCTCTGCCACTTCGACAGCTACAGCACCGCGCTGGTGTTCGCCCACTGGCCCGGCGGCAGCCTGCTGTGGCCGGGCCCGCTGCCCGAGGGCGCCGTGCCGGCCGAGCTGGATCTGCCCAACGATGCCGAGGCCCTGCGCCAGGCTGCCATCGCGCAGCTGGGCCTGCCCGAGGACGAGGTGGTGGCCATGCCCAAATTCATTGAATCGGTGCGCGCCGCCGATGGCCGCACGGTGCGTGTGCACCTGCTGCGCTTCACCACGCAAGATGCGCCCAAGCCGTTGCTGGCCGCGCACGAGGCCGTGTTCAAGCCGCTGCCGCAGCTGCGTGGCGCGGCACCGGTGGAGCTGGGGCTGCTGCGCGAGGTGTTCAACCTGATCATCGGTGGCAACGGCCGCCACGGCTGAGCGCTTTTCTGCTGCGCGGGCACAGGGCGGTCCTGCGGCCCGGGCCAGTGGCCCGGGCCTTCGCCAGGCGCCAGCAGTCCACCGGACTGCTGGCGTCCGGGCTCAGTGCATCGCCGTACGGGTGTACGGCTGCGCTGCTCAGGCCACCCTGAACCCGCTCGCGACGAATATCGCTCAGCCGTGGTTCGGGGCCAACAACTGTGGCGTCACCAGGGCCACCCAGGCATCCAGCCGCGCGTCGGTGTGCATGCCCTGGGTGCGCTGGTCTATCACCAGGCCCACGAAGCGGCCATCCAGCACCGCGGCTGAGTGCTCGAAGCTGTAGCCCTCGGTGGGCCAGCTGCCCACCATCTCGGCACCGAGATCCACGCACACGTCGTACAGCCGGCGCAGAGAGCTGGCAAAACGTTCGGCATAACGCTCCTGTGCACCCAGGCCGAACAGCGCCACGCGCTTGCCCCGCAGGCTGCTGCCCGGCGGCAGCGTGGCGAGAAATTCTTCCCAGTTCGATTCCAGGCAGCCGGCGCTGTGGCCCGGCATCTGGCCCACACCGTAGCTGGGTGTGCCCAGGATCAGCGCATCGTGCGCCAGAAACTGCGCCGGTGGCGTGCGGTTCACGTTCAGCGGCTTGGCCGCCACGGCCTCGCCCAGCCGCGCATGGATCTTCTTGGCCACCAGGCGGGTGGTGCCGGTCTCGGTGCCGAAGAAGATGCCGATGCTGCTGCTCATGCGGTGGATCCGGGGGCTGGGTGTGGATGAAATGCGCCAAAGCCGACAGTGCCGGGCCAGCAGCCTTCCCGCGGCCGGGGCCGGCAGGCCTGCAGGCAAGAAGCGTGCAGTTCGACAGAGCCCTTAGCATGGTGCGATGAGCCGCCAAGAACCGCCCGCCGGAACGCGCCGCACGCCGCCTTCGCTGGTGGCGCGCCTCTTCCGTTGGCACCGCTGGCTGGGCTGGCTGGTGGGCCTGCAGGTGCTGGCCTGGGTGCTGGGTGGCGCGCTGTTCGCGTGGCTGCCGTTCCAGCCCTGGGTGAAGGCGCGCGAGGCGGTGGCCGCACCCCGCCTCGAGCTGCTCGCCGGCTGGGCCGAGCGCAGCGCGCCGGCGCTGGGCGCATTGCCTGGCCTTGTGACCGGTCTGCAGGCTGTGGCTACCGCCGCCGGCCCGGCGCTGCGCGTGAGCCTGGCTGGCAACGCCGAGCCACGCTGGC
>CAYPDO010000400.1:0-4828 GCA_964409495.1 uncultured Bordetella sp. | reverse complement strand
GCCGGATCAGTGGGCGTCATGCGCCTGACCCAGATAGACCAGGGTCAGCATCATGAACACGAAGGCCTGCAGAACGACGATCAGGATGTGGAAGATCGCCCGCACGGTGCCGGCAAAGATGTGGCCGAGGAAGAGCAGCGGACCGGTGAGACCACCGGAAGCCACGGCGCCACCCATCAGCGCGATGAGCATGAAGATCAGTTCGCCGGCATACATGTTGCCGAACAGCCGCATGCCGTGTGACACGGTCTTGGCCACGAACTCGATCATCTGCATCAGGAAGTTGATCGGGTACAGGAACACCTTGTCGCCGAAGGGTGCGGCGAACAGCTCGTGCACCCAGCCGCCGAAGCCCTTGATCTTGACGTTGTAGAACAGGCAGATCAGCAGCACCGACAACGACAGACCCATGGTGACCGACAGGTCGGCGGTGGGCACCACGCGCATGTAGTGGATGCCGAAGGCCTCGCCGATCTTGGGCAGCAGATCCACCGGCAGGAAGTCCATGCTGTTCATCAGGAAGATCCAGACGAACACGGTCAGCGCCAGCGGGGCCACCAGCTTGCGGCTGTTGGCGTTGTGCACGATGCCCTTGGCCTGGCTGTCGACCATCTCGACCAGCAGTTCCACCGCGGCCTGGAAGCGGCCCGGCACGCCGGAGGTGGCCTTGGAGGCCGCCTTCCACAGCAGGAACGAACCCACCAGGCCCAGCAGCACCGCAAAGAAGATGCTGTCGAGGTTGAACACCGAGAAGTCGACGATGGACGTCTGCTTGTGGTTCTGCAGGTGCGTGAGGTGGTGAATGATGTATTCACCTGCGCTGGGCCCTTGCCCGGCGGCGGCGTGACCTTCGGCTGCCATGTTGTTGATGTCCAGTCCCGTCGTTGACTTCAAACCGGGCGTCGCCGCCAGAGCAGCGCCACCCAATACACCTTGATGCCCACCATCAGCCCCACCAGCAATGCCGGCCAGACCAATGGCTGCACGATCCGGCCGGCGACAGCGAGCATCGCGACCGAAACGCCGATTTTCACAAACTCCCACAACATGAAGCTGACTGCCGAGGCACCCGCATTCATGCCGGAAAGCCGGCTGGTCATGCCGCGCGCCATCAAGGCACCCGGCACCACCACCGTGGCCGCACCGTAGAGCAACGACCACGCCACCTCTGACCTGCCGGTGAGCAGCCGCCCGATCAGGGCCACCACCACACCCACCACCGCCTGCACGGCGATGACCCGCCAGGGCGACACCGACGGTTCGCGGGCCCGCAGGGCCGCCGCTTCTTCGCGGCTGAGCCTCTTGAAACCCTGGCCTGCCGCCTCATCTCCCGCGTCGTCCCACCCCGTTCGGCGGCCGGCTGTTGCGTCGCGCCGTTCAGGCATCGGGGGTCTCGTGGTCGGTTGCGGCAAACCGCGGGAGTATACGTAAAAACCCGTTCTGATCGACCACTCCCCTCAGGAGCGTCGGGTTTGGGCCACGCGCCGACGCCGTGCCTGCGCCGGGATCACAGCCGCGCCAGGTGGGCCGGCAGGCCCGGCACCTTGACGCGCATCTGCAGCACGCAGCCGGCCAGCGGCTGCTGCGCCAGTTCGGCGGCCGGGCGCTTGTCGCGCGCGGTGGTGATGTACAGCGTGCGCAGGTCGGGCCCGCCGAAGCAGGGCATCGTGGGGCAGCGCACCGGCAGCGGCAGTTCAGCCAGCGTGTGGCCGTCCGGCCCGAGGCGCAGCAGGCGCTGGCCCTCGAACATCGCCACCCAGTAGCCGCCCGCGCTGTCCATCGCGGCGCCATCGGGCCGGCCGCCATAGGCCTCGATCGGCAGCGCGGCATCGCGCACTGCAAACTGCCGCCATACGCGGCGCCGCGACAGGCTGCCGTCCTGGCCGTCGATGTCGAAGGCGGTGATGGCATGGGCCTTGGTATCGGCCCACAACAGCGTGCGGCCGTCGGGGCTGAAGGCCAGGCCGTTGCTCGCCGTGATGCCGTCGACCACGCGCTTCAGGCCCTGGCCGGGCGCATGGCAGTACAGCGCGGCACGTGGCTCGCGCGCATCGTCGATGGTGCCGATCCAGAAGCGGCCCTGGGCGTCGGCCTTGCCGTCGTTGAAGCGCTGGGTGGCAGGGTCGTAGGGCGGCTTGGCCACCAGGCTGCGCTCACCACGCCGCGGGTCGAAGCGCCACAGCCCGTCGCGCATGGCCAGCAGCAGGCCGCCGCCCAGCAGCGGCACGCAGCAGGCCGGCTCGGCGGGCTGGGGCCAGGCGCGGTGCTCGCCGCGCGCCGGGTCGAAGCGGTGCAACACCCGGCCGGGGATGTCGACCCAGTACAGCACCTGTTCGTCGGGATGCCACAGCGGCGATTCGCCCAGCAGGGCGGGCGGCAGCGGCAGCGCGGAAAGACCGGCGGCATCGAGAAGGGTCATGACCAAGGCGCGGGGCTGGGGCTGCACGCGGCAGCCGGGTGGACGAAAGACTGGCGGCGCCGGCCCGTGCAGGCCTCAGCCCAGCTCGACCTTCAGGTAATGCGCCCCGGGGATCGGGTTGAAATAGTACGGCGGTACCTCGATGAAACCCAGGGTCTCGTACAGGCCGCGCGCAGCCTCCATGTCGTCGAGCGTGTCAAGCAGCATGCACGAGTAGCCCGACTCGGTGGCACAGTCGATCAGCGCCTGCGCCATCTGCCGGCCCAGGCCGAATCGCCGGAACGCGCGGCGCACGTACAGGCGCTTCATCTCGCAGGCGTTGGCGTAGTCGACATCGGTGAGCGGGCGGAAGGCGCCGCAGCCCGCCAGCTCACCGTCGACGAAGGCCAGCAGCAGCCCGCCCTGCGGCGGCACATACACGCCAGGCAGCTCGGCCAGCTCGGCCTCGAAGTTCTGGAAGCACAGGTCGATGCCCAACTGCTGCGCATATTCACGGAACAGCTCGCGCGTGGCGGCCAGCAGTTCTGGCGTGTCGACGGGTTGCAGGCGGATGTCGGCTTGCGGCATCGGACGGGCTTGGGCGCAAGGGGTGCGCGGTGGGGTCTTGGCTGCGGGGCAGTCTACCCGGGCTAGGCGCCCAGGCTGGCCACCCACCAGGCGCCGGCGGCACAGGCCGCGGCCAGCAAGGCCGCCAGCAGGCGGGTGGCCAGGGTGTCGGTGCTGGCCGGCGTGTCGGGTGGCAGGGCCTTGTCGCCGGTGATCATCGGCGGCACCAGGCGCTGGCCGCGCCGCGCATACAGCACGATGGCCGCCACATGCAGCGCCACCAGCGCGATCAGCAGCCACTGACCGGCCTCGGTGTGCCAGGCGGTGGCCTGCTGCGCGGTGGCGCCCGAGACAAAGCGGTTCAGCGGGCCGGTGGTGGCGATCTCGTCATCGGCCACCAGGCCGCTGGCCACCTGTGCGGCCAGCAGGCCGAGCATGGCCAGCACCGAGCCAGCGCCCAGCGGGTTGTGGCCTACATGCAGGTGTTCGCCCGGGCGGGTCTGCCCGCGCAGGTAACGCAGCACCGTGCCGGGCCCGCGCACGAAGCTGGCAAAGCGCGACCAGCGCCCGCCCACCAGACCCCACAGCACGCGGAACACCAGCAGCGCGCCCACCAGCAGGCCCAGGCGCATGTGCCACACCACCAGGTTGCCGCCGATCTTGCCGGTGATGAACAGGCCCACCACGGCCAGCACCAGCAGCCAGTGGAACAGGCGGGTGGGCAAGTCCCACACCCGCACCGGACGGGTTTCGAGCTCAGTGTTCATGCGTCACGACAACCGGCGGCGCGCCGGCCCAGGCCTTTCTGACTGGCCACGATAGCCGATCCGCCGCCCAGCCACCAAGCGAGCCTGCCCAGGGCGATGGCCCCGAGGGGGGCGCTGCGACGCCGGGAATAAAGCGGTGGCCGCACCGTAAACTGCCAGTCGCCCTGGCATCGCCGGGCGAGCAACCATGTGTCATCCGTTGGAGAACCCTGCATGAAACACCTGCTGCTGGCGCCCGTCGCCGCTCTCGGCCTGCTGGCCAGCCTGCCTGCCGCCGCCCAGTTCCAGAAGCCCGAGGACGCGATCAAGTACCGCCAGGGCGCGTTCACGGTGCTGGCCAACCACTTCAGCCGCGTGGCCGCCATGGCCCAGGGCAAGGTGCCGTTCGACGCCAAGGCCGCTGCCTTCAACACCAACATCGTCAACGACCTGGCCGCGCTGCCCTTCACGGCCTTTGGCGAAGGCACCGACAAGGGCCTGCCGAACCGCGCCAAGCCCGAGATCTGGAAGGAATCGGCCAAGTACAAGGCCGCTGCCGACAAGATGGTGGCCGAGATCGGCAAGCTGGACGCCGCGGCCAAGACCGGCAGCCTGGATGCGATCAAGGCCGCCGTGGGCGGCGTGGGCCAGAGCTGCAAGGCCTGCCACGACGATTTCCGCGCCGAGAAGTACAGCAACTGACGGCCCCGGTGGGCCGGGTACGGCCCACCACCCCCGAGGGGTTGGCGGGGCCGGTCGCTTGGGGCGGCCCGGCGCTGGCCCCGCGCCGCTTCGATCGGGAGTGACCGCTTCGTTCGGCGCTCGAGCGAACGTGCCGATGCTGGCCTCGCCCTGCTGCGATCAAGCTTGTGAACTGAAGCCCAGCACCACGCGCCGGGTCTTCGCGCTCTTCTTCTCGATCTTGGTGACCACCACGGCGCCGATCTCGGCGGTGTTGGCCACATGCGTGCCGCCGCAGGGCTGCAGGTCCACGCCCTCGATCTCGATCAGCCGCACACGGCCCTGGCCACGCGGCGGCTGCACGCTCATGCTGCGCACCAGGCCGGGGTTGGCATCGAGCTCGGCCTCGCTGATCCAGCGCTGGCGCACCGGGTGC
>CAYPDO010000399.1:0-4836 GCA_964409495.1 uncultured Bordetella sp. | reverse complement strand
TGCGCAAGCTCCTGACCACGCTCAACGCCATGGTCAGAACCAGCAAACCTTGGGACAACTCGCTTCACAGCGCTTGACTCGGAAGACGGTTACTCAGTCCCCAGGGCGCGAAGAAGCGATCGCGTGCGATCTCGCCGAGTTGCCGGCCGGTGTCGCGCTCCAGCCAATCGGCCAGCAGCACGTAGTTGCTATTGCTGTAGTCGTGGCGTGTGCCAGGCTCGAAATCGAAGTCCCCGGCTCGCTGGATTAGCGCCAAAGCCTGCTCCTGGGTGACGAGGTCAGCCGCGTCATGCCCTAGCTGCATGTGCCACATATAGAGATAGTCGTCCACGCCACTGGTGTGTCGCAGCAGATGGCCCAGTCGCACGGGCTGGGTGCAGCCGGCTAGCGCGGGCAGCGCTTCGCGCATATCGGCGTCGAGGGCAACGCGGCCAGCGGCGACAGAGTCCATCACCAGCGCTGCGACCCAGAACTTGGACTCCGAGGCGAGATAGAGGCGCGTGTCGCCGGTCAACGACTGCGGCCAATCGATCAACGCCTGGCCATGGCAGGCAGTGCGAATCGCCTGGCCATTCAATGTGAGCGCGATGCTGAAGCCGGGGCCCTGTGGATCGTGCTGATCGCGCAGGCCGGTCACGCAGGTGTCGAAGCGGTCGAGGAGGTGCCGAACATTGAGGGACATCGTCAATCAGCATACCAAGTCGGCGCAATTTCGCCGTTCACTCCGGCGACTGGACTTCAGGCTGCGGGCAAGGATGGACGGCTCTGCGGCCCTCCATCGATCGGGCTGAACGTCCGCTGCGGGTCGTGGGGCGCCGGCCAGCAGCCTGCCGTGAGCGGCGCCGATGCGATCGACAGGCGACCTTGGGGACCCGCTGTCCGATGTCGGCCGCATCGACGTCGGACGCAATGTCCAGGCGAACTCTCGCGGCCGGCCAGGAGCCGACCGTGGCGAGGGGCAGCTTTCTGGCTGCTCGCTGAGCCATGCAGGTGCCTTCGGTGCTGTGGAGGTCGGAAGCTTGAAGTTGTTTCTGTGGTCCATGGCCCCCGCAGAGCGAGACGCCATACGTCCGCCTCACTCCAGGCCAGAGCAGGTCATGTTCTCAGCCACACCCATGCGAAGGAAAGTTGGGATCGGGCCGCACTACGGCAGAGCCCTTGCCACCAGTAGCGCCCACAGCAGCCCGTAGCCCAGCACCACAACGGTCAGCCACCTCGCCGGTTGGTGTAGCCGCACCTGCTGCAGCGCCAAGCCCGCCAAGGGCACCAATTGCTGCGCATGGACCCCCAGGAAGTGGGCCGGGCGGGTGTCGCCCCCGCCGATGTGCCAGCCCACGATGGGCAGGCCCGCGCCTGCTGGCGGCTGCTGGCCACCCAGCAAGAAGCCGCTGGCCGTGGCGAGCAGGAATGTCAGCGCCAGGCCGGCCACGATTGCCTGCGTCAGCACGGTGTGCCGGCTTGTGCTGTGGCGGGCAATCCACCAGGCAAGTACGACCTGGGTTGCTGTCAGCATCACGGCGGCCACCGCCATCAGTCCGAACAGCGCTGCGTGCAGTGGGTCGCCCACGTAGTGGTGTGAACCTTGGCCCAGGGCGGCCTGCAGGCTGATGTAGCCCACTTCGAAGCTGGCGGTCAGCACCACCGTCCATGCCAGGCCCCGCACGGCGCGCGTGTTGCGCAAAGGCTCGGGCAGCAGGCCGACGAACCATGCAGTGGTGGCCGAGAACAGCGCCGTGGAGGCCATGAACTTCAGCGGCTTGGCCCAGATGGCCACGTCGCGCCAGGTGCGTTCGTCCAGACCATGCAGCACCAAGATGGGCAGCATTAGAGCCAGCATGAACCAGGCAAAGCCCATGAGCAGCGGCTGGCGCCGCATGAATTCGGCATGCAAATCACGGACAGCGAGTCGCAGCCCAAGGTCTGCGGGTGAAGTAACGGACGCCATATGCAGCCCCGATGTTGACACTGTCTACTATTCTGTCGGACACTTGTAGACAGTGTCAACACTCAAGGATTGCAACATGAACAGCGCAGCGCTGGCCTTTACCCAGAAGTACGGCCCCTGGGCGCTGGTCACTGGCGCATCGGACGGCATCGGCCGTGCCTTCGCCGCAGAACTGGCGCAGCGTGGGGTGCATGTCGTCCTGGTGGCGCGGCGGCAGGTGCAGCTGGAACAGCTGGCGAGTTTGCTGACGGCTGCACACGGCGTGCAATGCCAGGTCGTGGCGGCGAACCTGTCGCATCCTGAAGGTGTGCAGCAGGTGCTGGCGCGCACTGCCGCTCGCGACGTGGGGTTGGTGGTGTCTGCAGCAGGGTTTGGCACTTCCGGGCCGTTCCTTCGGAACGACCTGCCCACCGAGCTGGACATGCTGCAGGTCAACTGCGGGGCACTGGCAGCGCTGAGCTGGGGCATGGGGCAGCGGCTGGTGCAGCGCGGGCGGGGTGGGCTCGTTCTGCTGAGTTCGGTGGTGGCGTTTCAGGGCGTGGCTCGTTCGGCCCACTACGCTGCCACCAAGGCCTATGTGCAGACCTTGTCCGAAGGTCTGCACGAAGAGTGGTCCGGGCAGGGCGTGCAGGTGCTGGCGGTGGCGCCCGGGCCGGTGCGCTCGGGCTTTGCCGCGCGCTCGCAGATGACGATGGCCCAGGCCGAAGACCCGCAAGTGGTGGCCCGGGCCAGCCTGGACGCGCTGGGCCGCACGGGCACGGTGCGGCCTGGGTTCCTTGCCAAGCTTCTTGGCTATTCCTTGGGCGTCACGCCGCGCTGGGGCCGCGTCAAGATCATGGGCAAGGTCATGGCCGGCATGGCCCGCCAGGCCTGAGTCTGCGCCCGTGCCTTCGGCAGAATCGATCGCCATGATCCGTTCTCGAGACTCAGCCCCACCGCTCAAGGAAGCCTGCGTCCAGGCGGCTCGCGAAGTGATTGCCGAACACGGGGTCGAAGGCCTGAGCATGCGCGATGTGGCGCGTAAGCTGGACATTTCGCACCAGGCGCCCTACCGCCATTTCGAAAGCCGCGACCATCTGCTGGCCGAGATCATGCGCCGTTGTTTCGCCGACTTCGCGCAGCACTTGGACGACCGCCCGCGCACGGGCAACCCCGAGGCCGATCTGGAAGCCATGGGGCACGCTTACTTGAGCTATGCGCGCAAGAAGCCCCTGGAATACCGCCTGATGTTCGGCACGCCCTGGCCCGAACCCGCCCAGCACCCGGCGCTGGTGCAGCACGCGGTACACGCCTTCAACCTGCTGCGCGACAGCCTGCGTGCCATGCACGGTGGCCGGCCCGAGGAACATGCGCAGGCCGACCGACAGGCCATGTTCATCTGGGCCACGCTGCATGGCATGGCTAGCATCACGCAGGCCAATGTCATGCAGCACCTGAACCTGGCCCCTGGCGTGGAACATGCCCTGCCGGCCGACATGATGGCGCGCATCGGTCTGGGGCTGGCCCTGCCCGAGAGTGGGCCGCCTGCTAGCGACCCACCGAAGCCACAACGGAAGCCTCGAACATGAAGCACCTCCTCATTCCGCTGCGTGGCTTGCTGTTGGCCATGGCGCTGTCGGGCTGCGCAGCCTTCAACTACACCGGGCCCGACAGCCCGGTGGCCCAGGCCACAGCCAGCAGCGCCGAACCGAAGCCCCGCGTGGCCCTGGTGCTGGGCAGCGGTGGCCCCAGGGGCTATGCCCACATCGGTGTGATCAAGGTGCTGGAAGAGGCGGGCGTGCAGGTGGATCTGGTCGTCGGTTCTAGCGTGGGGTCGCTGCTCGGCGCCTTCTGGGCCGCGGGCTACGACGCCGGCCAGTTGGACGCGGCGGCCAGCCGCGGTGGGCCATTGACCCTGTTCGACCCCTCGACGTTTGCCGATCGCGGCTGGATTCACGGGCAACGCCTGCAGGATTACGTGAACGGTCAACTGGGCAACGCTTCGCTGGAACAGCTGCCACGGCGGCTGATCGTGGCCGCCACCCGGCGCGACGATAAGCAGCCCCTCTTTTTCGAGCGTGGCAATGTGGGTGTGGCAGTTCGGGCGTCCAGTGCGGTGGCGGGTGTGATCTCACCCGTGGGCATACAGGGCGTGGAATACGAGGACGCCGACGAATCGCTGCCCGTGGCCGTGCGCGCCGCCCGGCAGGCAGGGGCGCAGTTCGTGATCGCCGTGGACGTTTCGGCCCGTGCCGGCAAGGCGCCACCCGGCACGCCTGCCGCCCTGCTTGAACGCGACGCAAGGCGCCGTGACCGAATCGAACCCGAGACCCGGCTGGCCGACTTCGTCATTCACCCGGACATGGCCTATGCCGCTGGCCCGAGGGCCAGCTACTTCATCCAGGCGCGGAAGGCGGGCGAAGCCGAGGCGGCACGCTTGCTGCCGGACTTGATGCAGAAGATGGCGCTAGCTGGCCTTCGTTAAGTGCCCGCTGACCTCCGTGGCCTGCTGTCGCACGGTCGACACGATCCAACGCGGACCGACCGCCTCGCAGGAGAAGTTGCGATTCCAGTTCGAACCAGCGGTGGCGACAGGATCAAGCTGTGTTTCGGCTGTCTCGTGTGACGGCTTTAAAGCACCCAGACTTCTCATTGCCGCGTCTGGTTGGGGTCGTCCACGGCCTGCCGCCTCGGCGGCACGGGTGTCTAGTCATCGGTGGACAGCGGGCGCCGGCGCCTGACGCGGAGTGCATCGGTAGAGTGCCTCTCCGGATCCTCCATGGGTCGGGGGCTCCAGAGAAGCCCCTGAGCAACTGCTCAGGGGCGAGAAAATCGAACTCAGCTCGCCAGCAGACCACTGACGGCTGCCAGTTGCCAGCCGCGCAGGTCGGGGAACCTGTCGGCGAAGTCGA
>CAYPDO010000398.1:3421-4846 GCA_964409495.1 uncultured Bordetella sp. | reverse complement strand
GCCCATGAACAGCAGCTTCTTGCCCGGGTGGCCCCACATGAAGCCGTAGTAGGCGCGCAGGTTGGCAAAGCGCTGCCAGTGGTCGCCCGGCATGCGGCCCAGGATGCTGCGCTTGCCGTGCACCACCTCGTCGTGCGAGAGCGGCAGCACGAAGTTCTCGCTGAACGCATAGACCAGGCCGAAGCTCATGCGCTGGTGATGCCAGCGGCGGTGGATCGGGTCCTCGGCCATGTAGGCCAGGGTGTCGTTCATCCAGCCCATGTTCCACTTGAAATGGAAGCCCAGGCCGCCGGCGAAGGTGGGCGCGCTGACGCCCGGAAAGGCCGTGCTCTCCTCGGCCACGGTGAAGGCGCCGGGGCATTCGGCGCCGATGACCTCGTTGGTGCGCTTCAAGAAGGCGATGGCCTCCAGGTTCTCGCGCCCGCCGTGCACATTGGGCACCCACTGGCCGGCCGGGCGCGAGTAGTCGCGGTAGAGCATCGAGGCCACGGCATCCACGCGCAGGCCGTCGACGCCGCAGCGCTCGATCCAGTACAGCGCCGAGCCCACCAGGAAGTTGCGCACCTCGTGGCGGCCGAAGTTGTAGATCAGCGTGTTCCAGTCGCGATGAAAACCTTCGCGCGGGTCGGCGTACTCGTACAGCGCCGTGCCGTCGAACTGCGCCAGGCCATGCGCATCGGACGGAAAGTGCGCCGGCACCCAATCCAGCAGCACGCCCAGGCCGTGCGCGTGGCAGGCCGCCACGAAGCGGGAAAAACCTTCGGGGTCGCCGCAGCGCGCGCCGTCGTCGGTGGGGGCCGAGAAGCGTGCGCTGGTGGCGTACAGACCCAGCGTCTGGTAGCCCCAGCTGCCGTCGAACGGGTGCTCGCTGATCGGCAGCAGCTCCAGGTGCGTGAAGCCCAGGCCGGCGGCATAGGCCGGCAGTGCGGCGGCGAGATCATCCCAGCTGTGGAAGCGCCCATCGGGGTGACGCCGCCACGAGCCCAGGTGCACCTCGTACACCGCCATCGGCGCATCGCGCCGGTTGGCCTCGGCGCGGCCGGCCGGCAGCGCGCGGCGCGGCGGCAGCGGCGTGGCCACCACGCTGGCGGTGGCCGGGCGCAGCTGGCTGGCGCGGGCATAGGGGTCGGCCTTCAGCGGCAGCACCACACCGTCACGCGTGCGGATCTCGAACTTGTACAGGTCACCCGTCAGCACGCCGGGGATGAACAGCTCCCACAGGCCCGACGCGCCGCGCACGCGCATCGGGTGGCGCCGCCCATCCCAGCCGTTGAAGCTGCCCACCACGCTGACGCGCACAGCGTTGGGCGCCCACACCGCGAACTGCGTGCCGGCGATGGCATACACGCCCTCGCCCAGCGTTTGCGGATGCGCGCCCAGCACCTCGAACGGGCGCAGGTGCGAGCCCTCGCCCAGGTAGTGCAG
>CAYPDO010000398.1:0-3321 GCA_964409495.1 uncultured Bordetella sp. | reverse complement strand
TGCAGCCCCAGCACGGCAAAGGGGTCGGGGTGCCGCGCTTCGCGCAGCGCGGCCAGATCGTCGTCGCTCAGCATGGAGACAGAGTGTGCGCCAGCCGGGTGACGGCCAGCCTGCGCAAAGCAGGGTGGAGATCGCTCATTCAGCGCCGGGCAGGGGCTTTCCAGACCTTGTCGCGGTATTCGCCGATCGTGCGGTCCACGCTGAACATGCCCATGCCGGCGATGTTGCGCAGCGCGCGCGCGGCCCAGGCGGCGGGCTGGGCATACAGCGCATCCACCTCGAGCTGCCTGGCCACATAGCTGCCGAAGTCGGCCAGCAGCAGGTAGGGGTCGCGCGTCAGCAGCGTGTGCACCAGGCCCTTGTAGCGGTCGTGGTCGTGGTGCGAGAAGGCGCCGCCGGCAATGGCGTCGAGCACGCCGCGCAGCTGCAGGTTCTCTTCGTAGTGCAGGCGCGGGTCGTAGCCGGCGGCCTTGATCTGCGTCACCTGCTCGGTGCGCAGGCCGAAGACGAACATGTGCTCCTCGCCCATGGCCTGCGCCATCTCGATGTTGGCGCCGTCCCAGGTGCCGATGGTGCAGGCGCCGTTCAGCGCGAATTTCATGTTGCCGGTGCCGCTGGCCTCGGTGCCGGCGGTGCTGATCTGCTCGGAGAGGTCAGCCGCCGGGATGATGATCTCGGCTAGGCTCACGCCGTAGTTGGGCAGGAAGGCCAGCTTCAGCTGGTCGCCCACGCGCGGATCGCTGTTGACCACGCGGGCCACGTCGTGGATCAGCTGGATGATCTGCTTGGCCGCCACATAGGCCGAGGCCGCCTTGCCGGCGAAGATCACCGTTCGCGGCTGCCAGCCCTGGCCGTTGGGGCCGGCCGGGTTGGCCACGATGGCCTGGTAGCGCGCCACCGCGTGCAGCAGGTTCAGCAGCTGGCGCTTGTACTCGTGGATGCGCTTGATCTGCACATCGAACAGGCTGTCGGGGTTGACGGCCAGGCCCAGCTCGCGGCGGATGTGCTCGGCCAGGCGCTGCTTGTTGGCGCGCTTGGTCTTCAGGAAGTCCTGGCCCAGCTTCTTGCCGGCGGCCTTGGCCCCCAGCGCCTGCAGCGCGCCCAGGTCATGCCGCCAGCCGTCGCCGATGGTCTTGTCCAGCAGCGCCGCGAGGCCGGGGTTGGCCTGGGCCAGCCAGCGCCGCGGCGTGACGCCGTTGGTGACGTTGGTGAAGCGCTCGGGCCACAGCGCCGCGAAGTCGGCAAACAGCGTCTGCACCATCAGCTCGGAGTGCAGCGCCGACACGCCGTTGACGGTGTGCGAGGCCACCACCGCCAGCGTGGCCATGCGCACGCGGCGCTCGCCCTGCTCGTCGATCAGCGACATGCGCGAGACGCGCGCCTCGTCGTGCGGAAAGCGCGCGCGCACCTCGGCCAGGAAACGCGCATTGATCTCGTAGACGATTTCCAGATGCCGCGGCAGCAGGCGCTCAAACAAGGGCAGCGCCCAGGTCTCCAGCGCCTCGGGCATCAGCGTGTGGTTGGTGTAGCTGGTGGCCGCGCGGGTGATGGCCCAGGCCTCGTCCCAGCCCAGGCCGTGCTCATCGAGCAGCAGGCGCATCAGCTCGGCCGGGGCCAGGGCCGGGTGGGTGTCGTTCAGGTGCACCGCATTGCAGCGGCCAAAGCTGTGGATGTCGGCCTTCGTCTCGCGCAGATGGCGGGCCAGCATGTCCTGCACCGAGGCGCTGACCAGGAAGAACTCCTGGCGCAGGCGCAGCTCGCGGCCGGCCGGCGTGCTGTCGTCGGGGTACAGCACCCAGTTCAGGCGCTCGCTCTCCAGCAGGTGGGCGGCGGCGGCCAGGTGCTCGCCGCGGCAAAAGGCGGCAAAGTCGATCGAATGCGAGGGCTGGGCGTTCCACTGGCGCAGCGTGCTGACGCGCTCGGTGCCATGGCCGGGCACGATGAAGTCATAGGCCTGGGCCAGGATGGTCTCGGCCGGCACCCAGCGGCGCAGGCCGCCCTCGGCCACCACCATGCCGCCAAAGCCCACCGGGTAGCGCAGCTCGGGGCGCAGCAGCTCCCAGGGGTTGCCGTTGCGCAGCCACTCGTCGGGCAGCTCGATCTGGCGGCCGTCCTGGATCAGCTGGGCGAACATGCCGTGCTCGTAGCGCAGGCCGTAGCCGAAGCTGGGCAGGCCCAGCGTGGCAAAGGCATCCAGAAAGCAGGCCGCCAGCCGGCCCAGGCCGCCGTTGCCCAGTGCGGCATCGGGCTCGTGCTCGATCAGGGCCTGCAGCGACGGGGCGCCCTTGCCCAGTGCGGCGCTCAGCTGGCCCTCCAGCCCCAGGGCCGCCAGCGCGTTGAGCATCGCGCGGCCCATCAGGAATTCCATCGACAGGTAGTGCACCCGCTTGGCCTTGGCCCCGCGCTTGGCATCGGCCGCCTGCGTGGCGGCCCAGCGCTCGGCCAGCAGCGTGCGCGCCGCCTCGGCGGCGGCGGCCGAGGCCGCGTTCTCGCGCTCGGCATCGCTGCGCTGGGCCAGCGCGCGGCGGTAGAGCTGCTTGAACTCGGCCGCCAGGCCGGGGGGCTGGGCCGCGGCGGCCTCGGCAGAGACGTCAGAAGGCAGGGTCTTGGGCATGGGCACCACTCCTTGAGGTCGGAAAGTATCGCCACTGGCAGTGGTCTTGTGTAGTTATCCTACATCGGGATTCCCCGGGGTCGGCTAGAAAATCTTCTAAGTGATTGTTTTTACTAGCGTTCGCTGTCAAGCACTCCGGACAAGAACCGTTGTCAGGCCGCATAACGGCCTGTATATTCTCTACAACAGGTCTTCCGCAGCCCATGCATGGGCCGTGCCGGCCTGGCCACAGCAACAACAAGGCTGCCCGCCCCGCGGCGGTGCAGCCCAAGGTGACAAACCATGGCCCATGTGCAACTGGTGAACGTGCAGAAGAGTTATGGCGAGACGCATGTGCTGCGCGACGTGAACCTGGAGGTGCGCGACGGCGAGTTCATGGTCTTCGTCGGGCCCTCGGGCTGCGGCAAGAGCACGCTGCTGCGCACCATCGCGGGGCTGGAAGACATCACCGGCGGCGAGCTGAGCATCGGCGGCCGGGTGGTCAATGATGTGCCGCCGGCCGAGCGCGGCATCGCCATGGTGTTCCAGAGCTATGCGCTGTACCCGCACATGGACCTGTACGAGAACATGGCCTTCGGCCTGCAGCTGGCCAAGGTGCCCAAGGCCGAGATCGACGCGGCGGTGCACAACGCGGCCAGGATCCTGCACATCGAGCACCTGCTCAAGCGCAAGCCCAAGGATTTGTCGGGCGGCCAGCGCCAGCGCGT
>CAYPDO010000397.1:0-4849 GCA_964409495.1 uncultured Bordetella sp. | reverse complement strand
TGGCCACGATGTGGAAGGGCTCGATGACCTTCGAGACGCCGATGCTGTTCTCGGTGGGCTTCCTGTTCGTGTTCACGATGGGCGGCTTCACCGGCCTGATCCTGGCCATGGCGCCGATCGACATCCAGCTGCAGGACACCTACTACGTGGTGGCGCACTTCCACTACGTGCTGGTGGCCGGCTCGCTGTACGCCCTGTTCGCCGGCGTGTACTACTGGGGCCCGAAGTGGACCGGCGTCATGTACTCCGAGACGCGCGGCAAGATCCACTTCTGGGGCTCGCTGATCTTCTTCAACGTCACCTTCTTCCCGATGCACTTCCTCGGGCTGGCCGGCATGCCGCGTCGTTATGCCGACTACCCGATGCAGTTCGCCGACTTCAACATGATCGCGTCGATCGGCGCCTTCGGCTTCGGGCTGATGCAGGTGTACTTCTTCCTGTTCATCGTCGTGCCGATGATGCGCGGCAAGGGTGAGCCGGCCTCCCAGAAGCCCTGGGAAGCGGCAGAGGGCCTGGAGTGGGAAGTGCCGTCGCCGGCGCCGTTCCACACCTTCGAGAACCCGCCCAAGCTCGACGCCAGCGCCACGCGCGTGGTCGGCTGACCAAGCCTGTGGAGACCGGCGTGACGGCACATCCCGCGCAGCAGCAGCAGCAGCGCAAGGCCAACCTGAAGCTGGCCCTGGTGCTGGCGTCGGTGGCCGTGGTCTTCGGCATCGGCTTCGTGGCCAAGATCGTGCTGTTCGGGCGCTGACGGCGTCACGGCTGCCGATCACCCGCCCTGCCCACACATCCAAGCGCACGCCATGGTCTTCGGCTCGATGCTCCAGCGCCTGCACCGCGACAACCGGCGCATGCTCGGCAAGCTGATGGTGGTGGCGCTGGCGATGTTCGGCTTTGGTTATGCGCTGGTGCCCATGTACCGCACGATCTGCGATGCGCTGGGCATCAACGTGCTGTCGGTGAGCGAGCGGGTCACCGGCGCAGGCCTGACGGGCAATGCCTCGCGCAAGGCCAACACCCAGGTGGACACCAGCCGCAAGATCACGGTGGAGTTCGATGCCAATGCCCGCGGGCCCTGGGATTTCAAACCCGCGGTGCGTTCGCTGCAGGTGCATCCGGGTGAACTGGCCACGGTGATGTACGAGTTCCGCAACAAGCAGGACCGCAGCATGGCGGCGCAGGCCATTCCCAGCTATGCGCCGATGCAGGCCGGCAGCCACTTCAACAAGCTGGAATGCTTTTGCTTCAACGAATACACGCTGGCGCCGGGCGAGAGCAAGCAGTGGCCGGTGGTGTTCTATGTTGACCCCAAGCTGCCGCGCGACGTGACCACCATCACGCTCTCGTACACCTTCTTCGAGGTGGCCGGCAAGCAGGTAGGCAAGAAGACGGCGCAGGCGCCGCTGGCCGTGGGTTCCGGGACATGAGCGACGACCTGAAGGACGCAGTCCGCCGCCCGGGCTCGCTGTGGCAGACGATGCAGGCCGTGGCCTGGTCGTTCTTCGGCGTGCGGCGTGCGGCTGACAACGCGCAGGATGTCAGCCGCCTGAACCCGGTGCATGTGGTCATCGCCGGCGTCGTCGGTGCTGCACTGTTCGTGCTGGCGCTGGTGCTGCTGGTGCAATGGGTGGTGGGCAGCGGGGTGGCCGCCTGAGGGCGCCAGCGGCGAAGGCACGCGATGACCCTGTTCCACGAACGAGTCCAAGAAATTCTTTGAGGTTACGAGGAGAGCACACACGATGTCCGCAGTGACGCCCAATGGGGTGACCCCCTACTACTTCGTGCCGGCACCGTCGGCACACCCGGCAATGGCCGCCCTGGGCCTGTTCTTCGTGATCCTGGGCGCAGGCCAGTGGATCAACGGCGCCGACTGGGGCAAGTACTCGCTCGTTCTCGGCCTGGCCATCTGGCTGCGCACGCTGTTCGTGTGGTTCAAGGACGCCATCCACGAGAGCGAGACCGGCCTGTATTCCAAGCGCATCGACGTGTCGTACCGCTGGGCGATGAGCTGGTTCATCTTCTCCGAGGTGATGTTCTTCGCCGCCTTCTTCGGTGCGCTGTACTGGGCCCGCGCCCATGCCCTGCCGATGCTGGGCAACCTGGACCACCAGCTGCTGTGGCCCGACTTCAAGGCCATCTGGCCGAGCGCCGGCGGTGGCGTCACGGCCGCGCCGGGTGGCACGGTCGAGCCCTTCGCCACCATGGGCCCGTGGCCGATCCCGACGATCAACACGGCAATCCTGCTGACCTCGGGCCTCACGCTCACCATCGCCCACCATGCCCTGATCGCCGGCCAGCGTGCCAAGACGATCACCTGGATGTGGATCACCGTGCTGCTGGGCATCGTGTTCTTGTGTTTCCAGGGCTACGAGTACGTGCATGCCTACCGTGACCTGAACCTGAAGCTCAGCTCAGGCATCTTCGGCTCCACCTTCTTCATGCTCACCGGCTTCCACGGTTTCCACGTGTTCGTGGGCATGCTGATGCTGCTGTTCATCACGCTGCGGCTGCAGAAGGGCCATTTCAGCACCGAGCGCCACTTCGGCTTCGAAGGTGCGGCCTGGTACTGGCACTTCGTCGACGTGGTGTGGCTGGGCCTGTACTTCCTGGTGTACTGGCTGTGATGCCGCAACGGGCCGGGTTCACGCCGGCCTGAATTGCCCCAAGACGCCGCCGCCGTGCGGCGTCTTCGTTTTCGGCCAGTGCCAGGCGTGTGCGCAGCGCTGACGCTCAGCGGCCGACTGGCAGACCCGATGGCTGGATCCAGCCCATCCACCAACCGAACAGGATGAACAGGAACAGCGCGATCGACAGCCCCACGCGCAGCGCCAGCGCGCGGGCCATGCGCGAATTTCGCTGCGTGCCGCCGTCGTCGTCGCCCCGGCGCAGCATGAACAGCCCGGCCCCGGCCAGCGCCGCGAGCACGAACACCAGGACGATCACGATCACGGATTTCATGACGCGCGATTATCGGCGGCGGGGCAGCACATGCTGAGAAGGGCGCGATGGACCATCCTGGTCGCTGCCGTGCTGGCCGCCGGCTTGACCGCACGCTTGGGCATCTGGCAGCTTGACCGGGCGCGCCAGAAGACCGAGATCCAGTCGCGCATCGACGGCCGCGCCGCGCTGTCACCGCTGCCCGCCGAGGCGCTGGCACGCCATGCGACCGATGCGGCCGAACAGCATTTCCGCCGCACCGTGCTGCGCGGCCGCTGGCTGGCGCAGCACACGGTGTTCCTCGACAACCGGCAGATGAACGGTCGTGCCGGCTTCTATGTGCTGACGCCGCTGCAACTGCCCGGTGGCGACGCCGTGCTGGTGCAGCGCGGCTGGGTGCCGCGCCAGCTGCAGGACCGAACAGCCCTGCCGGCCGTGCCCACGCTCGCCGATGAGGTGCTGGTAGCCGGCCGCATCGCCCCGCCGCCGGCCAAGCTGTTCGAGCTGGGCACCGCCGACGGGGGGCGCATCCGGCAGAATCTCGACATCGATGCCTTCACGCGTGAAACGGGCATTGCGCTGCGGCCGCTGTCGCTGCAGCAGACCGAGGCCGCGCGACCCCTGGTTGCTGCGGCCGTCGATTCCTCCACGCCTGCTCCCGCTGCCGACGACGGCCTGCTGCGCCAATGGCCGGCCGTGGCGGTGGATGTGGGCAAGCACCACGGTTATGCCTTCCAGTGGTTTGCGCTCAGCGCGTTGATCACGGGCCTGTATGTCTGGTTCCAACACCTCCGACCGCGCCGCCGCTGAGGCCGCCACCCCCTCCCATCCTGCGCAGCGCGACGAGCCGCTGGGCCTGGTGGTGCACAGCCTGCCCTCGCCGGGCACCGCGGTGGCGCGCCAGCGTGCCTCGGGGCGGCTGAAGATGCTGATGGTGCTGGCCGTGTGTGCATCGCCGGTGTTGGCCAGCTACTTTGCCTACTACGTGGTCCGCCCGGCCGGCACCGCCTATGGCGCGCTGATCACGCCACCGCAGCCGATACCGGCGGTGGCCGGCCAGCGGCTGGACGGCACGCCCCAGCCGCTGCGTGCACTGGCCGGCCAGTGGCTGCTGGTGGTGGTGGATGGCGGTGGCTGCCCGGCGGCCTGCGAGAAGCGCCTGTTCATGCAGCGCCAGCTGCGCGAGATGACCGGCCGCGAGCGCGAGCGCATCGACAAGCTGTGGCTGGTGATCGACGACACGCCGATCGCGCCGGCGCTGCGCCAGGCGCTCGAGGCCACGCCGGGCATGAACATCCTGCGCATGCCGCGCGCCGCGGTGGCGGCCTGGCTACAGCCGGCGGCGGGCCAGGCGCTGGAAGACCACCTCTATGTTGTCGATCCGCACGGTCAGTGGATGATGCGCCAGCCCGCCGATGCCGATCCTGCCAAGGTCAAGCGCGACATCGACCGCCTGCTGCGCGCCTCGGCCGGCTGGGACCAGCCAGGCCGGCAGGCCCTGGTCGATTCTGCGCCGGCGGCGGCCAGCCGCCCCTGAGCGGCCCGCGACCATGACTGCCGCCGCCGTTGATCTCTCGCCACTGTTGCGCCTGGCCTTGCTGGCCGGCGTGGTGGCCCTGCTGCCGCTGTCGTGGTGGTGGCTGCGCCAGCGCGGCGCGCCAATGCGCCAGCGCCTGGCGGCGCTGACCGCGTTGACGCTGTTCCTCACCTTCGACCTGATCGTCTTCGGTGCCTTCACCCGGCTCACCGACTCCGGCCTGGGCTGTCCCGACTGGCCGGGCTGCTATGGCGAGGCCTCGCCGCTGGCCGCACGCGACGAGATCCACGCCGCGCAGACGGCGCTGCCCAGCGGACCGGTGACCTTTGCCAAGGCCTGGATCGAGATGATCCACCGCTACCTGGCCATGGTGGT
>CAYPDO010000396.1:0-4855 GCA_964409495.1 uncultured Bordetella sp. | reverse complement strand
GCAGGCGCGCCGCCTGGGCGTAGGCGGCGCGGGCGCGCTCATGCGCGATGCCGAACTTGTTGCCCTTCAGGCCGGTGGAGATGTAGGGGTGGGTGCCGGCATCCACGTCGGGGTTCACGCGCAGGCTCACCGGCGCGGTGCGGCCCATGGCCGAGGCCACGTCGGACAAGGTGCGCAGCTCGGATTCGCTCTCGACGTTGAAGCACTTCACGCCGGCCTCGAGCGCGGCGCGCATCTCGGCGCGGGTCTTGCCGACGCCCGAGAACACCACCTTGGCCGGATCGGCGCCGGCGGCGATCACGCGGGCCAGCTCGCCGGCCGAGACGATGTCGAAACCGCAACCCAGCTGGGCAAAGGTGCGCAGCACGGCCAGGCTGCTGTTGGCCTTCATGGCGTAGCACAGCAGGTGCGGGCGGCCGGCCAGCGCGCGCTGGTAAGCCGCGGCGGCACTGACCATGGCATTGCGCGAATACGCATACAGCGGCGTGCCGTGCGCGCGCGCCAGTGCTTCGAGCGACACGCCATCCAGCCAAAGGCCGCCGTCGGCGCGGCGTTCCAGAAAGGGCGCGCCGGGCAGGCCGTGGGGCAGGCCGTTCATCGCGAGGCTCCGGTCGTCGGGGACGATGCCTGCGGTGTGGGCAGGCTCAGTGCACCTTTCTGGCCGCAAGCCGACAGTGCCAGCGCGGCGGCCAGCAGGCCGGCACGCCACCCGAGCCGCAGCGCGGTCTTGCCCGACGGACGACGTGGGGCAGGGGCCCTCGCTACACTCGATCGCAATGTCATCTGCGGGATTTTACCGACCATGAGCACCGCCGCCCCTGCCGCCACGCCGCTGTCCGACGCCGAGTTCCACCGCCTCACCGCCGCCGTGCTGGCCAGCATCGAGGCCACCGTCGACCGCTGGCTCGAGGCCGATGTCATCGACATCGACCTGCACCGCACCGGCGGCCTGCTGGAGATGAGCTTTCCGGGCGGCAGCAAGATCGTGATCAACACCCAGCCGCCGCTGCATGAGCTGTGGCTGGCCTCGCGCGCCGCCGGCCAGCACTTCCGCCATGTGGAGGGTCGCTGGCTGGACACCCGCGAAGGCGGCGAGTTCTTCGCCGAGTTGTCGAAGCAGGCCAGCGCGCAGGGCGGCAAGGCGCTGAGTTTCACGCCCGCCTGATCGGCACGCCGCGCCGCGCAACCGCGGCGCCGGGTGCCCCGGCGGGCCAGGCGCCGGGCCGCCCCAAGCCGGCCCGCAACCCGCTCGGCGGGTGGCTTCGCGTGCCCGCGAAGCCGGGTGCTCCACTTACCGCTTGAAGAGATCGAGGATGCTCTTCTTCTCGTCCTCGCTGGCCGGCTGCGGCATCTTGTCGTCCAGACCCACGCTGCTGATGCCCTCGCCGCCGGCAAACTCCTCGAACACCCAGTCACCGCCGCGCTGCACCAGGCCCTCGGGCACCGGCAGCTGCTGCTCGGGCAGCTTCTTCAGCGCATGCTGCATGAACTCGATCCACACCGGCAGTGCCAGCCCGCCACCGGTTTCGCGGTCGCCCAGTTTGCGCGGCGCGTCGTAGCCGATCCACACCACGGCCACCAGGTTGGGCTGGAAGCCGGCAAACCAGGCGTCCATGGAATCGTTCGTGGTGCCCGTCTTGCCGTACAGGTCCAGGCGGCGGAAGGTCTGGTAAACCTTGGCGGCGGTGCCGGCGCGGGTCACCTCCCCCATCAGCTGGGTCATCACGAAGGCATTGCGCGCATCGATGGCCCGGGCGTTCTCATCGGCCGCAGCCATCGGCGCCTGCATCAGCAGCCGGCCCTTGGCATCGGCGATGCGGGTGATCAGCGCCGGCGCGGTGCGCAACCCGCCACTGGCAAACACGCCATAGGCGCTGGCCATCTGCAGCGGCGTCACCGAGCCGGCGCCCAGCGCCATGGTCAGGTAGGCCGGGTGCTTGTCGGCCTCGAAGCCGAAACGCGTGACCCAGTCCTGCGCAAAGTGCACGCCGCTGGACTGCAGCACGCGGATCGACACCATGTTCTTCGACTTGGCCAGCGCCGTCTTCAGCGGCATGGCGCCCTCGAACTTGCCGTCGTAGTTCTTCGGCTCCCATGGCTGGCTCCCGGTGGTGCCGGCGTCGAAGAACAGCGGTGCGTCGTTGACCACCGTCATCGGCGTGAAGCCTTTTTCCAGCGCCGCCGAGTAGATGAAAGGCTTGAAGCTGGAACCCGGCTGGCGCCAGGCCTGGGTGACATGGTTGAACTTGTTCTTGCCGAAGTCGAAGCCGCCCACCAGCGCGCGGATTGCGCCATTGCGCGGGTCCAGCGCCACGAAGGCGCCTTCCACCTCGGGCAGCTGGGTCAATGTCCAGTCGCCCTTGGCGCCGCGCACGGCGCGCACCACGGCGCCGCGGCGGATCTGCTTTTGCGGCTCGGCCTTGTCGGCCAGGCCCGAGGTCACCGGCTCCAGGCCCTTGCCGGCCACGCTGATCTGCTCGCCGCTCTGCAGCACCGCCAGCACCTTGCGCGGCGAGGCCTCCAGCACCACCGCGGCCTTCAGCTCGTCGTTGTCGGGGTGCTCGGCCAGGGCTTCGGCCACGCGCGCGTCCAGCGCCGCGGCGTCGGCCGGCAGTTCGACGAAACCCTCCGGTCCGCGGTAATGCTGGCGGCGCTCGTAATCCAGCAGGCCGCGGCGCAGCGCGCGGTAGGCGGCGGCCTGGTCGCCCGAATCGATGGTGATGGTGACGTTCAGGCCGCGCGTGGTGGTGTCGGCGCCGTACTGGCTGGCCACCAGTTGGCGCACCGTCTCGGTGACGAACTCGGCATGCACGGCGTTTTCGGTGGGCGTGCGCAGCTTCGGCGTCTCGGCGCGCGCGCGCTCGGCCTGCTCCTCGGTGATGAAGCCGTTCGCCTCCATGCGGTCGATGATGTACTGCTGGCGGCGCCTGGCGCGCTGCGGGTTGCTCACCGGGTTGTAGGCCGAGGGCGCCTGAGGCAGGCCGGCCAGCATGGCGGCTTCGGCAATGCTCAGGTCCTTCAGTGCCTTGCCGTAGTAGATCTCGGCCGCGGCGGCAAAGCCGTAGGCGCGCTGGCCCAGGAAGATCTGGTTCATGTACAGCTCGAGGATCTGGTCCTTGCCGAGCTGGCGCTCGATCTTCAGCGCCAGCAGGATCTCGTAGATCTTGCGCGTGAAGGTCTTTTCGGTGCTCAGGTAGAAGTTGCGCGCCACCTGCATGGTGATGGTGCTGGCGCCCTGGCTCTTGGCCTTGTTGAACTGCGCCAGTCCGGCGCGCAGCACGCCCACGTAATCCACGCCGCCATGGCGGTAGAAGCGCGCGTCCTCGATGGCCAGCACCGCATCCTTCATCACCTTCGGAATGTGCGCGATCGGTGTGAAGGTGCGGCGCTCCTCGCCGAACTCGCCCAGCAGCACGCCGTCCGACGAGAACACCCGCAGCGGCAGCTTGGGCCGGTAGTCGGCCAGGCCGTCGATCTCGGGCAGATTGGGGTAGGCCACGGCCAGCGCCACCGCCACCAGCATTGCGCCGGACAGGCCGAGGGCCGCCAACATGGCCGCCAGGCCGGCAAGTGCCCGCCACCACCAGCGGCGCACGGGCGCGGCACTCGCCGCAGGAGGGGGGGCCGCCGCGGGCCTCTCGGTCTGGCTCACTGGGTACCTTCAGGCTCCGCCTGCCAGCGCGCGCCCCTGGGGCGGCCCGGCGGGCTCATGTAGGCGCCCAGTGTATAGAACGCGCGCCGCCCGCCGCGGGCATGCCGCAGGGCCGCCAACGAGGGGGTGGACGAGGCCTTGCGCCTTGTTTCAAATGGCCTTCTGCGCGTGTGCGAAGCGCAACGGCGCAGGTGGTGCGAAACGGTAAATATCTTTGGGCTACAAAGGCTTTACTGCTAGCATTGAAGTAACTTCTTAAGTATTGCCACCCCTTTGGACCTGCCGTACGCGGCTGCCGGGAGACGTCACCCGTGAGCTTTCTGGACCTGCTGCTGGGTCGCAAGCATCCGCCGATGATCGGGCTGGACATCAGTTCGTCCAGCGCCAAGCTGGTTGAGTTGGGCCAGACCGCCAGTGGCGAGTACGTGCTGGAGCGGCTGGCGACCGAGCCCTTTGAAAAGGGCTGGATAACCGACGGGCAGATCGAGAAGTTCGACGAGGTCGTGGCGGCCGTGCGCAAGCTGCTCACCAAGAGCGATTCCAAGACGCGCCAGGTAGCGATGGCCATGCCGCAGTCGGCGGTGATCACCAAGCGCATCATGCTGCCCGCCGGCCTGAGCGAAGACGAGCTCGAGCTGCAGGTCGAATCCGAGGCCAACCAGTACATCCCGTTCTCGCTGGACGAGGTGAGCCTCGACTTCTGCGTGCTGGGTCCGAGCCCCACCAGCGCGGGCGACGTGGAAGTGCTGATCGCCGCCAGCCGCAAGGACCGTGTGCAGGACCGCCAGGGCCTGGCCGAAGCGGCGGGCCTGAAGCCGGTGGTGCTGGACATCGAGAGCCACGCCTCGCGCATGGCCATGAGCCGCGTCGTCAGCAGCCTGCCCAACGAGGGCCGCGACGCGCTGGTGGCCCTGTTCGAGATCGGCGCCGACACCACCAGCCTCAAGGTGCTGCGTGACGACGAGATGCTGTACGACCGCGACCAGGCCTTCGGCGGCAGCCAGCTGACCCAGCTGATCAGCCGCCAGTACGGCTTCAGCTTCGAGGAGGCCGAGGCCAAGAAGTTGAGCGGCGACCTGCCCGAAGACTACGAGGGCGTGATCCTGCAGCCCTTCGTCGACAGCCTGAGCCAGGAGATCGGCCGCGCACTGCAGTACTTCTTCACCAGCACGCCGCACCACAAGGTGCACTACGTGATGCTGG
>CAYPDO010000395.1:0-4859 GCA_964409495.1 uncultured Bordetella sp. | reverse complement strand
TGGCCGGGCAGCCCATGTTGATGTCGATGATCTGCGCGCCGCGGTCGATGTTGTAGGCCGCGGCCTCGGCCATCATCGCCGGCTCGGTGCCGGCGATCTGCACCGCGATCGGGCCCGGTTCGCCGTCGTGGTTGGCGCGGCGGCTGGTCTTCAGCGTGTGCCACAGCTCGCGCCGCGAGGTGATCATCTCGCTCACCGCATGGCCCGCACCCAGACGCCGGCAGAGCTGGCGGAACGGCCGGTCGGTCACCCCGGCCATCGGGGCGACGAACAGCGCGTTCGGCAACCGGTACTGGCCGATCTGGGGGCCGGTCTGCGGGCCGATCTGCATGGGGTGGGCGCGGGCGAGGTGCTGAAAAAGGAGGCAGGAGTATAGCCCTGGGGTCCTGGCCATCCGGGCCCTGTGCGCGCGCCCTGACCGCCAGCCCGGCGGCCATGGCCTGGCGCCCGCGCCTGCCTATCATCGGCGGCAATGACGGCTTGGTTCGAGACCCAACTGGCGGCGCTGCTGGCTGCACTGGCGATGCCCAGGTTCGGCCTGAGCACGGTGTTCGTGGTGGCCTTCGTGTCGGCCACGCTGCTGCCGTTGGGCTCCGAGCCGGCGGTGCTGGGCCTGGTGTCGCTGAACCGGTCGCTGTTCTGGCCGGCGGTGCTGGTGGCCACGGTAGGCAATACGCTGGGCGGCGCGGTGTCATGGTGGATGGGCTATGTGGCCGAGCGCGCGTTCGAGCAGGTCACGCACCACAGCCCGCGCGCCCGTGCACTGCAGTGGCTGCAGCGCTTCGGGCCACGCGCCTGCGTGCTGGCCTGGCTGCCGGTGGTGGGTGATCCGCTGTGTGCCGTGGCGGGCTGGCTGCGCCTGCCGTTCTGGCCCTGCGTGGCCTGGATGGCGCTGGGCAAGTTCCTGCGCTACGTCACGATGACCGCCGGCATGCTGTGGCTGCTGCCGCACCTGGCGCCGTTGTGGCCGCCGCTGCTGGCCGTGTGGCAGCGCTGGTTCGGCGGCTGAGCGGGCCGCGCCCGGGTCCCCCCACAACCCACCGAAAGAGGGGGCCGGGGCCTGCGGACCGGCGCCGAGAATCGCGCCATCGCCGCACCGGCCGCCCGATTGCCTGCCAGCCAGGCCCCGTCATGACCCTTGCCTCGCCCACGCCCGCCTACGACGGGCTGACCCGCATCTTCACGCGCCTGCACCACCTCGAGCACCTGCAATCCATCGCCTACTGGGACCAGGCGGCCAACATGCCGCCCGGCGGCGCGCCGGCGCGTGCCGCGGCGCTGGCCGAGGTGGCCGCCATCGCGCACCGCCTGCGCACCGATGCCGGCCTGCGCAGCGCGCTCGAGCAGGCGCAGGAGGAGGCGCTCAACGACCACCAGCGCGCCAACCTGCGCGAGATGTGCCGCGCCTGGCGCACCGCCAATGCCCTGCCCGAGGCCCTGGTGCAGCGCCGGCAGCTGGCCACCTCGCGCTGCGAGCATGCCTGGCGCACCCAGCGCCCGGCCAATGACTGGGCCGGTTTCCTCGATAACTTCCGCGAGGTGGTGGCCGTGGCGCGCGAGGAGGCCAGCCTGCTGTCGCAGACCACCGGCCTGGCCCCCTATGACGCGCTGATGGACCAGTACGAGCCCGGCATGGGCTGCACCCAGCTCGACCGCCTGTTCGGCGACCTGCGCCAGTGGCTGCCCGGCCTGATCCGCCAGGTGCGCGAGCGCCAGGCGCGCGACACCGTGCTCGAGCCGCAGGGGCCGTTCCCGGTGGCCGCCCAGCGTGCGCTGTGCGAGCGCGTGATGCACTGGCTGGGCTTCGATTTCAGCGCCGGCCGGCTGGACGTCAGCACGCATCCGTTTGCCGGCGGCGTGCCCGAAGACGTGCGCCTGACCACACGCTTTGCCGAGCACGAGTTCATCACCAGCCTGTATGGCGCCATCCATGAAACCGGCCATGGCCGCTACGAGCAGAACCGCCCGCGTGACTGGCTGGGCCAGCCGGTGGCGCTGGCGCGCTCGATGGGCATCCACGAGAGCCAGAGCCTGGCCTTCGAGATGCAGCTGGGCCACCACCCGGGCTTTGTGGCGCGGCTGGCGCCGATGATCGCCGAGGCCTTTGGCGAGCAGCCGGCCTTTGCGCCCGACAACCTGCAGCGCCTGATCGACCGCGTGAGCCCGGGCCTGATCCGCGTGGACGCCGACGAACTCACCTACCCGGCGCATGTGATGCTGCGCTACGGCATCGAGCGCCGACTGATCGAGCGCGAGATCGAGCCCGAGGACATCCCGGCGCTGTGGGATGCCGGCATGGCCGAGCTGCTGGGCCTGGACACGCGCGGCAACTTCAAGGACGGCCCGCTGCAGGACGTGCACTGGCCTGAGGCCATGTTCGGCTACTTCCCCTGCTACACGCTGGGCGCGATGTACGCCGCGCAATGGTTCGCCACGATGCGCCGCGACCTGCCCGACTTCGACGCGCAGATCAGCGCCGGCAACCTGGTGCCGATGGCCGACTGGCTGCGCCAGCACATCTGGCAGCCGGCCAGCCGCTGGAGCACCGACGAACTGGCCCGCCGCGCCAGCGGCGAGGCGCTGAACCCGGCGCATTTCCGCGCCCACCTCGAGCAGCGCTACCTGGGCTGATCTGCGGCGGATCAGAGCATGCTGGTCTGCGTGGGCTGGTCCAGCAGAAGCCGGCCGGTGAGCTCCCAGGTGCTCTCGCCCACCATCATGTGCTGGGTGGCCACATGCACGTCGCGCAGCGCCCGCTGCAGCGGCGAGGCGGCAAACACCGCGGCGCCCCCGGCCAGCGTGTAGACACGGCCCACCACCTCGGCCGCGGTGTGGGTGAGGTGCGTGGCGGCCAGGCGCAGGTCGCGCCGGTGGGCCAGCGGCAGTGTGCCGGGCTGCTGCGCTGCGGCCCAGGCCTCGTCCACCGCGGCCAGCAGCCAGGCGCGCGCGCTCTGCAGCTGCGCGGTGGCGCGGGCCATGGCTTCCTGCACCGTGGCGCGGGTGGCCAGCGGCCGCGTGCCGGCCTGCGGCACGCTGCGTGCGGCCGTTTCGGCAAAGTGGTCAAGCGCGCCGCGCGCGATGCCGGCGGCCACCGCGGCGATGCTGATCGCCAGCAGCCCGAACAGCGGAAACTTGGTCAGCGGCGTGCGCAGCACCGGCGCGTCGAACAGGCAGGCCGCGCGCGTGGCCGGCACGAAGGCGGCGTGCACCTCGAATTCACCGCTGCCGCTGCCGCACAGGCCCACGGCCTGCCAGTTGTCGAGCAGGTGCACCTGGGCGCGGTCGAGCAGCAGCGACAGCACCCGCTGCGTGCCGTCGGCCAGGGCCTGCGGCTGGCCGTCGGCGCCGGCCACCAGGCAGCCCACGGTGATGACATCGGCATTCGCCGTGCCCGAGCCCCAGGCCCAGCGGCCCGACACCTGCCAGCCGGCCACGCCCGCCTGCTCGGCCGGCGTGGCACGGCCGCGCGGGGCAAACACGCCAGCGGCCTTCAGCCCCGGCCGGCCGAACACCGCGGCGGCCTCGACGGCCGGCAGCCAGGCGGCCAGCAGGCTGCTGGTGCAGGCGATGAAGCTGCACCAGGCGGCCGCCGCATCGGCACGCGCCAGGCGTTCGATCACGCACCAGAAGCTGGCCGGCGGCGCCTCGTGGCCGCCGTAGGCGGCTGGCGTGAGCAGGCGGTACAGGCCGGCCTCGGCCAGCGCATCGGCGATGTCGTCGGGCAGCGCGCGCCGGGCCTCGATCTCGGCGCTGCGGCCGGCCAGCAGCGTGGCGGCGGCCTCGGCCTGGGCCATCAGCGCCGCATGGGCAGGGGTGTCAAGGGCGGCGATGGGCATGGCGGCGGCGCGGTCGGGTGGCGACCGCCCCATCATGCCGGCAGGGCCACCCCGGCGTCGATCAGGCTTTCCAGGGTTTGCGTGCGCACGCCGTAGAAGGCCTTGAGCTCGGCCACCTGCGCACGCAGCGCCTGGCGCTGGGCCGCGGGCAGCGGCTGCGCGCGGCGCACCGCCAGCACCATCTTGTTCTTGGCCGTGTGTTCGGGCGAGACGAACTCGAACACCTGGGTGTCGTAGCCCGCCGATTGCAGCAGCAGCGCGCGCAGCGTGTCGGTCAGCATCTCGGCCTGCTCGGTCATGTGGATGCCGTGGCGCAGCATGGGCCGCAGCGGCGCCGGTGCCAGCAGCTGCGGGCGCAGCTCCTTGTGGCAGCAGGGTGAGCACACGATGATCGCCGCGCCGCCGCGCACGCCGCGGTGCATGGCCACGTCGGTGGCGGTGTCGCAGGCATGCAGCGCAATCATGATGTCGATCGGCCCGCTGCCGTGGCTGCGCACGTCGCCTGCATCGAAACGCAGGCCGGCCAGGCCCAGGCGCTGGGCCACGCCGTTGCACTGCGCCACCAGGTCCTCGCGCAGTTCCACGCCCACGATGTCGGGCCTGCGGCCGGCGGCCACCAGGCGCTGCTGCACCGCAAAGGTGAGGTAGCCGCGCCCGGCACCGAAATCGAGCACGCGCACCGGCTCGGCGGCATCACGCGCGGCCAGGGGTGATTGCGCGAAGGCATGGTCCAGCACCTCGACGAACTTGTTGATCTGCCGCCACTTGCGCGCCATGGCCGGGATCAGGCGGTGCTGGGCATCGGTGACGCCCAGCTCGGCCAGGAAGGGCTCGGCCAGCGACAGCGCGTGCTGGCGCGTGCGGTCGTGGGCGGCGGTGTCGGCGCGGTCGTCCGCGGCCGCCGGCGCGGTGGCGTTTTCAGGCGCTGGCGGCAGCTTGCCCACGCGCAGGCCCCACTGGCCACGCTTGCCCAGCGCCAGCTGCGGCGACATGGTCTGCACATGCAGCGGATACCGCGCGATG
>CAYPDO010000394.1:0-4866 GCA_964409495.1 uncultured Bordetella sp. | reverse complement strand
TGGAGAGCACCGCCACGTTCAGGCCGGCACGGGCCAGTTGCAGCGAGGCGCGCATGCCGGAACCGCCGGCACCGACGATCACCACGTCGAACTTGCGGCGGGCGACGGAAGACTTGATGTTGGCCATTGTGTTTGTCGTCTCTCTTCAGTCGTCGATCACAGACGCCACAGCACCTGCACGCCCCAGCCGGCGCAGCCGACCAGCCAGGCGATGGTGGCCACTTGCGCAGTCAGGCGCAGGCCCACGGGCTTGATGTAGTCCATCCACACGTCGCGAACGCCCACCCAGGCATGCCAGGCCAGCGCCAGGATGACGACGAAGGTGAACACCTTCATCCACTGCTGGGCGAAGATGCCCGACCAGGTGTCGTAGCCCAGCGGGCCACCGAAGATCACCTGCAGCAGCAGCAGCACCGTGTAGAGCACGATGACCACTGCGGTGACGCGCTGGCTCAGCCAGTCGCGCAGACCATAGTGCGCGCCAACGACCACGCGCTTCGAACCGTAATTGACAGCCATGGATTCCAGTCCTTGTTGTTGTCAGCGAGCGCCCGGCTCAGAACAGGCCGAAGAGCTTGGCGCCCAGCAGCACGGTGAGCACCAGGCTGGCGGCGAACACCACCACCGCCGAGCTGTGGCCCTGCTGCTTGGTCACGCTGTGGGTGGCGTCCATCCACAGGTGGCGCACGCCGGCGAAGGCGTGATGCAGAAAGCTCCAGATCAGCGCCAGCACCACCAGCTTGACGATGACCGCCGGCACGAAGCCGATGCCGGCCACGAAGGCACTGGTGAAGCTGTCGTACGAGATCTCGGAGCTGACGCTCTTGTCGAAGAGCCAGATCACGAAGGGCAGCAGGCCGAACATCAGCAAGCCGCTGGCGCGGTGCAGGATCGACAGCTTGGCGGCCAGAGGCAGCCGGTACTGCAGCGCCTCGATCAGCTTCATGTTCTCGCCCGGCCGGGACACGGGCCGGGTCTTGATGTTCTCTGCCATGTTTGGATGCCTCGACGTAATCCGGGTGAAACCCTTGGAGTTTATTGCAACGCAGCAGACTTACCGCAGGCTTGTACAAAGCCCGACATGCCTGCAGCCCTGTTGCGCGCGTGACCGCAGCACACCGTCAACTCAGCGCGTTGCGGTAGAAGTGACCGCTGGTGTTGTACAGGCCGCGGCGCAGCTCCACCGGCCTGTCGCCATAGGTGAACGACAAGCGCTCGACGCTGAGCAACGGCGTGCCGCTGGGCACGGCCAGCAGTTCGGCATCGGCCGCGTCGGCGGCCAGTGCACGAATTTTTTCCTCGGCGCGGATCATGCGCACGCCGAACTCGGTCTCGAACATGCCGTACATCGGGCCCTTGTAGTCGGCCAGGCGCTCGGCGGTGAGGCCCTTGAACAGCGCGCCGGGCAGCCAGATCTCGTCAAGCACCACCGGGCGCTCGCCGGCAGGCAGCGCGGTCTTGTCGGGCACCAGCAGCAGGCGGCGCAGCTGCACCACCGCGTCGCCGCTCTTGATCTCGAGTGCGCGCGCCACATCGGCCGGGGCACGCGCGCGGCGGCAGTCCAGCAGGCGCCGCGCCAGGCGCTGGTCGCTGCCGTCGTCAGGCATCAGGCGCAGAAAGCGGTACTGGATGTGCTGCTCGGCGTGCGTGGCCACGAAGGTGCCCTTGCCCTGACGGCGCACCAGCAGGTTCTCGGCCGCCAGCTCGTCAATGGCCTTGCGCACCGTGCCCTGGCTGACCTTGTAGCGTGCGGCCAGCTCCAGCTCGCTGGGGATGGCCTCGGCCGGCTTCCAGGTGCCGGCCTGCAGCTCACGCGTGAGCAGGCCCTTGATCTGCTGGTACAGCGGCGCGAACGCCGGGCCCGCCATCCCGGGCTCGCCAGCCTCGGCAACGGGGGTGGGCGAAGGCGGTTGCGCGGGCATGCGCCGCATTGCAGCACAGAGCGCCGCCAGCCGTCCATCAAATGCTGACAGATGTCTTATATAAGACATGAGACCTTTGACAAGCCCCGGGCGAACCCCTAGACTCGCCTACACTGCGCGGTGACCTGCCAGGCAGCGCGCCGCCAGCCGTTCCGGCCACGCGCGAGGCGCCAGCACCCACAGGCTGGTGGCGCCGCCAGGCCCCCGGTCACAGCCACCGGCCGCCCGCCGGTACCAGACGGTTACATCCCCCTCTCCCTGATCCCTTCCTGGAGCCCACCATGAGCAAGAAGCCCGTTCGCGTCGCCGTCACCGGCGCCGCCGGCCAGATCGGTTACGCCCTGCTGTTCCGCATTGCCTCGGGCGAAATGCTCGGCAAGGACCAGCCGGTGATCCTGCAGTTGCTGGAGATCCCCGACGAGAAGGCCCAGAACGCGCTGAAGGGCGTGATCATGGAGCTGGAAGACTGCGCCTTCCCGCTGCTGGCCGGCATCGAGGCCCACAGCGACCCGCTGACCGCCTTCAAGGACACCGACTACGCCCTGCTCGTGGGCGCCCGCCCCCGCGGCCCCGGCATGGAGCGCGCCGACCTGCTGGCCGCCAACGCCCAGATCTTCACCGCCCAGGGCAAGGCCCTGGACAAGGTGGCCTCGCGCAACGTCAAGGTGCTGGTGGTGGGCAACCCCGCCAACACCAATGCCTACATCGCGATGAAGTCGGCCCCCAGCCTGCCGGCCAAGAACTTCACCGCCATGCTGCGCCTGGACCACAACCGCGCCGCCAGCCAGATCGCCAGCAAGATCGGCTGCGCCGTGGGCGACATCGAGAAGCTGGCCGTGTGGGGCAACCACTCGCCGACGATGTATGCCGACTACCGCTTTGCCACCGTGAACGGCAAGTCGGTGAAGGACACCATCAACGACCACGAGTGGAACGCCAACACCTTCCTGCCCACCGTGGGCAAGCGGGGTGCGGCCATCATCGCCGCGCGCGGCCTGTCGTCGGCCGCCTCGGCCGCCAACGCCGCCATCGACCACATGCGCGACTGGGCGCTGGGCACCAACGGCAAGTGGGTGACCATGGGCATCCCGTCCAAGGGCGAGTACGGCATCCCCGCCGAGGTGATGTTCGGCTACCCGGTGACCTGCGAAGGCGGCGAGTACAAGATCGTCGACGGCCTGCCGATCGACGCCTTCAGCCAGGAATGCATCAACAAGACCTTGGCCGAGCTGCAGGGCGAGCAAGACGGCGTGAAGCACCTGCTGTGATCCACGCCCCGTGCCGCCCGGCTGCCCGGGTGGTGCACTGATCCGGCAACGGGCCGGCCGCACACCGCGGCCGGCCCGTTGCGCATTTGCGCGCTGTAACCAGACATGACCCGACGCACCCGTCTTCGCTGCCGCACCCGGCCTGCCCCAGCCCCGGGCCCGGCCCTGCTGTTGGCTTTGCTCACCCCGCTGGCCAGCGCCGCCTGCGCGCAGGACGTGGCCGGCAGCGCCGACAGCGCGCAGATCAGCCGCTACCAGGGCTCCACCCTGGTGGCCCAGACCATCACCGATTTCCAGGCCCATGCCCTGCTGAACGGCTATGCGCTGAGCCCCGCCAACCGCCCGACCAGCCTGCTGAACCTGGAAGGCCGGCTCGAGCGCCGCGTGTACCAGGCCCCTGCCGGCCGCGGCGCGCTGGAAGTGCAACGCAACTACGCCGCCGCGCTGACCGGCGCCGGTGCCACCCTGCTCACCGCCTGCAGCGGCCGGCAGGCCTGCCAGAAGGCCGTGGGGCGCTGGCATGAGGCCGCCACCGAATGGGCCAGCAGCTACCACGGCCAAGCCCGCGACCGCCGCGCCTACGAGCTGCTGAACTACGGCGAGGACGACACACGCCAGTACGCGCTGTACCAGTGGGCGCAGGCCGGCAGCCTGCGCTACGTGGCCCTGCTCAGCGTGCAGGGCAGCAAGGGCACGGCCACACTGATCGACCTGCTGCAACCCAAGGCCATGGACAGCGGCAAGGTGCAGGCCACCACCGCCGACGCGCTGGCCAGCGGCCTGCGTGCCGAGGGCCGCGTGGCGGTGTATGGCGTGTTCTTCGACACCGGCCGTGCCGAGATCAGGCCCGAATCGCGGCCGCAGATCGAACAGATGGCGCGCCTGCTGCAGGCCGATGCCGCACTGCGCGTGGCCATCGTCGGCCACACCGACAACCAGGGCAGCCTGGAAACCAACCAGGCGCTCAGCCAGCGCCGGGCCGAAGCCATCATGGCCGAGCTGGTGCGCGACCACGGCATTGCCGCCAGCCGCCTGCTGGCGCGCGGCGTGGCCCATCTCGCACCGGTGGCCAGCAACCGCGACGAGGCCGGCCGCGGTCGAAACCGCCGGGTGGAGCTGGTGGAGCTGTGAGCGGCGCGACCATGCGCCGGCTGCGGTAGCCTTGGTGCACCCCCGTTGTTGCCGAACGCCCCTGCACTGCCCATGAGCCCTGCTGCCCTGCTGCCCCACCAGGCCCTCGTCGACGAAGGCGACGCGGCCCCCGACATCCCCGTGTGCGACCACTACTGCGGCACCGAGCAGCGCATGCGCAAGGCGCTGGCGCTGCAGGCCGAGCTGGGCCCTGTGTTCGACATCACGCTGGATTGCGAAGACGGTGCGCCGGTGGGCGCCGAGGCCGAACATGCGCAGCTGTGCGCCGAGCTGGCCCTGTCGGCCGACAACCGCTTCGGCCGCGTGGGCGTGCGTGTGCACCCGGTGGACCATCCGCACTTCGAGGCCGATCTCGACACGCTGATCGGCCGTGCCGGCGCGCGCCTGGCCTTCGTGATGGTGCCCAAGCCGCGCCACCTGGCCGATGCGCAGCGCGCCATCGCCAGCATCGAGCAGGCAGCGCGCCGTCACGCTCGCCGACCCACACGTCAAAGTCGGCATCGTCGCAGGCGATGGCGGCACGG
>CAYPDO010000393.1:0-4888 GCA_964409495.1 uncultured Bordetella sp. | reverse complement strand
GCGCGCTCTGCGTCTTGGGGCCGGCGCGGTTGATCTCGTCGGCCAGCAGCACCTGGGTGAAGACCGGGCCTTGATGAAAGGCAAAGGCATCACGGCTGCGCTCGAACACACTGACCCCGATCAGGTCGGTGGGCATCAGGTCGGCGGTGAACTGCACGCGGGCGAACTTCAGGCCCAGCGACACCGCCAGCGCATGCGCCAGCGTGGTTTTGCCCACGCCCGGCAGGTCTTCGATCAGCAGGTGCCCGCCGGCCAGCAGGCAGGCCAGGCAGTCGTCGATCTGCGTGCGCTTGCCCACGATCACCGTGCTAATCTGATCTGCGAGACGGATGAGCTGCTGCGCAAGCGTGGGTTCAGGCATGCGCGGCACCATACCGGAAAAACCGAGGAGCCTTTGCCATGTCCACCGCCTTCTACACCCATGCGGATTGCCGTCTGCACGACATGGGTGCGGGCCACCCCGAATGCCCGCAGCGCCTGGATGCGATCAACGACCAGTTGCTTGCGTCGGGTGTCGACATGGCGCTCGACCACCGCGAGGCGCCGCTGGCCACGCTGGCGCAGATCGAGCGTGCGCACACCGCGCACTACGTGATGCAGCTGAAGGATTTTCTCGAGCAGATCCAGGCCAGCGGCGAGCCGCGCCATCTTGACCCCGACACCGTGGCCTGCCCCGGCACCTGGCGCGCGGCGCTGCGCTCGGCCGGCGCGGCCATCGCGGCCACCGAGGCGGTGATGAAGGGCGAGGTCGAGAACGCCTTCTGCTCGGTGCGCCCGCCCGGCCACCACGCCACGCGCGACGAGACCATGGGCTTTTGCTTCTTCAACAACGTGGCCATTGCGGCGCGCCATGCGCTGGATGTGCTGGGGCTGCAGCGGGTGGCGATCATCGACTTCGATGTGCACCACGGCAACGGCACCGAGGACATCATCGCCAACGACGAGCGGGTGCTGATGTGCAGCTTCTTCCAGCACCCGCTGTACCCGAACAGCGGCGCCGTGCCCAAGGGCACCAACATGGTCAATGTGCCGATCCCGCCGTACACGCGCGGCATGGAGGTGCGCGAGATCATCGACGCGATGTGGATGCCGCGGCTGGAGGAGTTCCGCCCGCAGATGGTCTTCATCTCGGCCGGCTTCGACGCCCACCGCGAGGACGACCTGGGCCAGCTGGGCCTGGTGGAGGCCGACTACGAGTGGATCACCCGGCGCCTGAAGGACGTGGCCGACCGGCATGCCAAGGGCCGCATCGTCAGCGTGCTGGAGGGCGGCTATGTGCTGAGCGCGCTGGCGCGCAGCGTGGTGGCGCATGTGCGGGTGTTGGCCGACGTCTGATTTCTCGGCTGACTTGCTGAGGTTGGCGCGAGGCCGAGGCCACCGGGCGGCCGGCTGACTCCGTGTCACCCGCCGTCGGCCTCCCGGCCAACGGCTCCTTCTTTACCTGCGTCAGCCGGCCGCCCGGCGTCCTCGGCCCGAGGCAGCGCGCTTTGCGGGGATGCCTTGCGAAGCCTTGCGTGCGCGGGGTGCTTTGGGTGCCTCGGCTGCCAGCGCCAGGTATTCCTGGAAGCTGTCGCGCAGGCACAGCGCGAACTGCTCGGGGTCGGGCATCAGTTCGCGGCAGGAGGTGGGCGAGATCACCACGCGGCCGTCGTAGCGCGTCACGGCAAAGGCCAGGCCCAGGCCGTCGGTGATCGGCACGATGGCCGAGATGTAGGTCAGGCGTGCGCCGCACAGGTACTGCGGCTGCGCCGGCGCCGGGATGTGCGTGATGGTGCAGTGCGCCGGCGGCGTGCGGCGGCCCAGTTCGGCGCCGGCACGCAAGGCCAGGCGGCGGCTCCAGGCCAGCATCGCGGCCGAGGCCTGCTCGCCGGCTTCGCGCCATTCGCGGCCGCCCAGGGCCTGGGCCACGACATCGGGCGCGGCCTGGCGCTGATCGCGGATCGCGCTCAGCCGGGTGATCGGGTCGGCCTGCTCGGTGTGCAGGCCGGCATGGCGCCAGGTGGGGCCGGCACCAGTGGCCTGGTCGGGGGCATGGCCGGCCGGCAGCAGCGCGCTCAGGCCATGGCCTTCGGGCAGTTCGCCATGGTGGTCGAGGTAGCGGCGCAGCGCGCCGCCGCACACGGCCAGCACGGCATCGTCCAGCGTGGCGCCGGGCACCAGGCGGCACACGCTGTCGAACTCGGCATCGGTGAAGCGCCGGGTCTCGAACACACGGTGCGGCGACACCACCGAGTTGAAGCGCGTGGGCGGCAGGTTCTCGGGGCGCAGCAGCATCTCGCGCGCCAGCGCGGCGGCGGCCGGTGCCACATGGCTGGCGGCGCGCCACAGCGGCCGCGCCAGGCGCAGCGGCGCCGCGGCCGACTGCACGGCGCCACGCGCCACCAGGGCCAGCCGGCCCGGCGCCGCATCGGCAAACCAGGGCTCGAGCGGGCCGGTGTCGGTGGCCGCGGGGTCGGTGTCGTGCAGCAGCGCGGTGAGCGCGCTCACCGCGCCCAGCTCGATGGCCGCCAGATGGGTTTTCAGCAGCAGCGCGAAGCTGCCCACCGGCAGGTCGAGAAAGCTGTCCAGGCCCTCGATGACGTACAGCTCCCACAGCGGGCGGTCGAGATCGAGCGCGCGCGCGTGGATACGCGAGGCCTGGATGCAGAACTGGCGCCAGTCGCCCGGCTTGGGCAGGGCGATGTGGCGCACGTGGTATTCGAGGTCGAAGTTTTCGTCGTCGACCCAGTACGGATGATCCAGCCCCAGCGGCACGCGCTGCAGGCGCTGGCGGAACAGCGGTGCGCGGTGCAGCCGCCGTTCAAGATGCGCCAGGATCTGCTTGAAGCGCACCACGCCGCCGGGCGCGGTGCTCTGGTCGTAGATGTGCAGCAGGCTGACGTTGGCGTTCGAATGCGCCGTGTCGGCGTACAGGTAACCGGCGTCGTGTCCGCTGAGCTGGCGCATCGTGGATGGCTTTCGTGGGGGCTGTGCCGGCCGTTCAGGCCGCCGCGGCCTCGGCGGCCGGCGTGCTCGGCACCGGCGCGGCGGCACGGCGGCGGGCGCGCGGCTTGGCGGCCGCGCCGGCCTTCGTGGCCCGCACCGGCGTCTTGGGCGCGGGCTGGGCAGCGGCCTGGACAGCGCGCTTCACGCTGGTGGCGGCGCGGCGCACCGGCTTGGCCACGGCTTGCACCACCTCGGCCACCGGGGCTGCAGGCTTCTTGGCGGCGCGGCGCACCGGCGCCTTGGCCACGGCCTTCCTGGCGCGGGCGGTCTTGGCGCCGGCGGCGCTGCGGGCCAGCTTGTCGGCGCCATCGGCCAGGCGCTCGGTGAGCGCCAGTGCGGCTTGAACGCCCGGCAGCGTGATGCGCGCGGCGGTGTCCAGGCCGTTGGCGATGACGCGGTTGTCCACGCCTTCGGCGAGTTGGGCCACGCGCCTGACCTGGGCCGCAACGCCCTTCGAGGCCACGCCGATGGCGCGCTCGGTGCGGTCGCTGACCAGATCAATGCCCTTGTCGGCCAAGCTGCCGGCCTGGCTGCTGGTGTTGTGCAGCGCGGCGGCCAGGCGCGGGGCATAGGGCTGGGTGCGGGCCACGGTGGGGGCGGCCACACGCTGCTGGATCACGGCCACCAGACGGTGACCGCCGGCGCGGTAAGCGCCCACGGTGCGTTCAGCGGCCTTGGTGGCGGTGGCCACGGTTTCCAGGGTGACGGCGCGCAGGGTTTGACGGGTCATGGTGTCCTCGCTGACAAGTGTGATGGGAAATCGTCGTGATCGGGTGGGGGCGCCTGGGGATCACCGGACGCTGCCCGTGCCCACACTGTCGCCCGCAGCCCTAGAGGACGAAACCCAAAAACCGCGGCAACGCCTAGGGTGTGCACTCCAGTTGCAAGGCCTGCAGCGTGCCCCGGGGCTGGGTGCGACATCGCCTGGCAGGCCGCTTGCCGGTGCGGTGCCGGCCCGGTGCGGCTTGACTCGGCGCAATCAGGGGCATGCCGCGGCGGTGCAGCATGGTGGCATGACTTGGCCGCTGCCATCTGCCGAAGCCCCTGCCGCTGGCGATGTGCTGCCGCCGGTGTTTCGCGCCCGCGGCCTGGGCAAGACCTACCAGGCCGGCGACGTGCCGGTGCTGGCCTTGCGCGACGTGGATCTGGACATCCACCGCGGCGAGTTCCTGGTGCTGCTGGGCCCCTCGGGCAGCGGCAAGAGCACGTTGCTGAACATCGTCGGCGGGCTGGAGGTGGCCTCGGCCGGCACGCTGTTCTACGAAGACCAGGAGCTCACCCGCGCCGACGACGCCGCGCTCACCCGCTACCGGCGCGAGCACGTGGGCTTCGTGTTCCAGTTCTACAACCTGATCCCCAGCCTCACCACCTGGGAGAACGTGGCCCTGGTCACCGACATCGTGGCCGAGCCGATGCCGATCGAGGACGCCCTGGCCCAGGTGGATCTGCTGCCGCGGCGCGACCACTTTCCGGCCCAGCTGTCGGGCGGCGAGCAGCAGCGCGTGGCGATTGCGCGGGCCATCGTCAAGCGCCCGCAGGTGCTGCTGTGCGACGAGCCCACCGGCGCGCTGGATTACGCCACCGGCAAGCGCGTGCTCGAGACGATTGCCCGCGTCAACGCCACGCTGGGCACCACCACGGTGGTGATCACGCACAACGCGGCCATCGCGCAGATGGCCGACCGCGTGGTGTACCTGGGCGACGGCCGCATCCAGCGCATCGAGGTGAATGCGCACAAGCTCGATCCTGCCGAACTGAGCTGGTGATGCCGGCATGAAAGCCTTGGATCGCAAGCTGCTGCGCGACCTGCGCCTGATGTGGAGCCAGGCGCTGACCATCGCGCTCGTGGTCGCCAGCGGCGTCGGCGCCTTCATCACCACGCTGTCGGCGGTCGACTCGCTGG
>CAYPDO010000392.1:0-4894 GCA_964409495.1 uncultured Bordetella sp. | reverse complement strand
ATGCCCACCGCCACCAGGTACTCGGGCTTGATCGAGCGGTGCGGGTTGCGCGCGTACTCGGGGGTCAGCTCGCTGGGCTTGCGCTCGGAGTTCGGATCGGCCAGCTGAGGATCGAGCTTGGGCAGCGCGTCGAGTTGCTCCTTGGTGCGGCGCACGATCCAGACCGGCTTGCCACGCCATTCGACGGTCATCTTCTCGCCGGGCTTCAGGCCGCTGATGTCGGCCTCGACGGCGGCACCGGCGGCCTTGGCGCGCTCGGACGGGGCAAAGGTGCTGACGAAGGGCACGGCGGCCGCGACGCCGCCGAGGGCGCCGGCACCAGCCGTGATCGCCACCCAGGTGCGTCGGCCTTGGTCGACGGGGCTGTCACTCATGGGAATCCTCTGGAAGAGAGCCGAAGGGCTGCGGATGGTCTTAAGGGCAACCCGCGATTCTAGCGGAGCCATCCCGCCGCAGCCCGTGCCGGCCACCGATTGACGGCGCCACGGCCTTGCCGATCCTGGCCGACAGCCGTCAAACGTGGCCGCACAACCACAGGCACGATGAGTGCCCCATGGGATGTGCGAGCGAATTCAAGGCGTTTGCGCTGAAGGGCCATGTGATGAATCTCGCCGTGGGCGTGATCATCGGTGGCACCTTCGGCAAGATCGACGACTCGCTGGTCAGGCGACATCCTAATGCCCATCGCGTGCAGGATCTTCGGCGGCCGCGGCTTCAGCAAGCACTTCATCCTGCTGGCCGCTCCGCCGGCCGACCAAATAAGGGGCGCGATGACCTTGGCCGACCTCGGCAAGGCGGGCGTGCCGATGCTGGCCTATGGCCGCTTCATCGCCGTGGCCATCAATGTCATGTTCCTCGCCTTCGCCATCTTCATGATGGTCAGGCAGATCAAGCGCCTAAAAGCAGGCCGAGCCGCCCGCGCCGCGGGCAATGCGGCCCGCGCTTGATCCAGCGCAGCACACGTGCCGCGGCGCCGGCAACGTGGCGTACAAGCCACACGCCAGTGGCCGGCAGCGGCCTTGTGACGTCTGGTGACGAAGCTGACGTCTGCGCCGGCCCCTGCCGGCGCCGGGCGGGCGCCGGCAGGGTCAAGTGGCGAGGGGATGTTGCCGATAAGCCGGTGATAGAAGTCTCCGCCATGCACCGGCGGGTTGCCGCGCCCCGCGGCGGCCCGCGGCTGCAAGCCCCATGGATCAGACCCTGCCCCTGCGACTGCCAGCCCATCTTGAAGGCGCCGTGCAACGTGTGCGCATGGCCGCGCGCAGCGCCGCCGAGCACACGGTGGACAGCCTGGGCCTGGCCGCGCTGGCCAGCGGCAGCGTGGTGCAGCGCGATGCGCTGCTGGGCGCGCAATACGAGCTCAACCGCAAGCTGGCGATCTTCGCCCTCACCTTCAACGAGGCGCTCGACACCGACGTGGCGCGCCAGACCGGCACGCTCACGCCCACCCCCAACCCGGCGGTGACGCCGGAGTCGCTGATCTCCGACTGGGACAAGCTGTCGCTGGTGGATGACCACGAGGTCGAGATCCACATCTCGGCCGACCGCTTCTCGCTCGAGATCGCCCATGCCTGCGAATGGGAGATCCGCGAGCTCGACGCCTACATGGGCTCGCTGCTGGGCCTGGGCGCCGCCGACCACGACCGCAACCCGCTGCGGGCCGAGGTGGTGGCGCGGGCCATGATGCGCGCAGTGGACGCGATGAGCGACCGCCCCGAGGTGCGCAAGGTGCTGGCCACCGAGATCGGCCGCTCGCTGGCGCAGGCCATGCGCCAGACCTATGGCGACATCGTGGGCGATCTGCGCATCAGCGGCCTCAAGCCCGTGGGCCTGGCGGTGCGCCAGACGGCCTCGCGGGGCGGCTCCGCCTCGGGCCACGGTGCCCTGGCCGAGGACAGCGGCCTCGGCCATGAGCTGTCGGCCTCGGGCCGGCTGGGCCCGCGATCGGGCGTGGGCAGCGCCGCGATGGCGGGCCCGGCTGGCCACAGCGGCCACGGCACGCACTCGGGGCACGGCGGCCGCAGCGGCTTCGGCAGCTCGGTGCGCGGCGGCATGGGCAGCGGCGCCGGATCGCTGGGCCGGGTGGATGCGCCGATGATGTCGCTGATCCGTCGCCTGGCCCATGCGCCGGGTGGCGGTGGCGGTGCCGGCTTGGCGCACACCGGCCACGCCGGTGCTGGCGGCAGCAGCGGCCACGGCCACGCGGGCGCCGACGCGCTGTGGGCCGGCCTGCCGGCGCATGCCGAGGCCGTGTCGCTCGACGGCCTGCCGATGGCCGCGCCCAACCTGATCCTCACCTACCGCGACGAGCTGCGCCAGGCCGCCACCGGGGCGCTCGACCACATGGTGATCGACGTCATCGCCGGGCTGTTCGACCAGATCCTGTCGGACGCCAAGGTGCCGCCGCAGATGGCGCGCCAGATCGCGCGGCTGCAGCTGCCGGTGCTGCGCGCCGCACTCGGCGACCATGCCTTCTTCTCGTCGCGGCGCCACCCGGTGCGCCGCTTCATCAACCGCATCGCCTCGCTGGGCACGGCGGTGGACGACTTCGACGGCCCGCAGGGCCGCGCCCTGCTTGAGCGCGTGGCCGCACTGGTGCAGGAGGTGGTGGACGGCGACTTCGAGCAGATCGAGGTCTACGAGAAGAAGCTGCACTCGTTGGAGACCTTCATCGCCGCCCAGGCCCAGGCCGAGGTGCAGGCGCTGGGCAACCCGGATGCCGTGCTGGCGCGCAAGGAGGGCGAGCTGCAGGCCCAGGCGCACTTCTCGCAGAGGCTGGGCGATGCACTGGCCGGCCTGCCGGTGCCCGATTTCCTGCGCGAGTTCCTGGCCCAGACCTGGAGCCGTGCCATCGCCAGCGCCGAGCAGCAGGACGGCAAAGACAGCGCCCATGCGCAGCGCATGCGCGAGGTGGGCCGCGAGCTGGCGATGAGCGTGCAGCCCAAGGGCACGCCGGCACAGCGCCAGCAGTTCCTGCGCACGCTGCCGCAGCTGATGAAGGACATCAATGCCGGGCTCGACCGGCTGCGCAGCCCCGAGGAGCTGCGCCGCGACTTCTTCGCCAGGCTGCTGCCGGCGCATGCCGAGGCGCTGCGCGTGCAGCCGCTGTCGACGCTGGAGCACAACCTGCTGGCCAAGCGCGTGGATGGCGCGCTGGCCACGCCGCTGCCGGCGGCGGCCGAGCTGCCGCCGATGTCGCCCACGGTGGCCAAGGCCCTGCAGGCCGCGGCGCTGGAGCCCAGCTTCACGCCGGCCGAGGCACGGGCCGTGGGCCTGGTGGACGAAGCTGCGGTCGACTGGGGCGGCAGCCTCGACATCGACCTGAGCGCGGCGCCCGAGCCCGAGATCGCCGCCGTGGATATCGCGCTCGACGGCCTGCCGGCGCCCGAGGCGCCCGAGCCCACGCGCGGCAAGTCGCTGGCCGACCATGTGCAGCTGGGCTTCGCCTACCAGATGCACCTGGACGGCGAGTGGCGCAAGGTGCGCCTGACCCATGTCAGCGCCGGGCGCAGCTTCTTCGTCTTCACCCATGGCAGCAAGCAGCGCCAGACGGTGTCGCTGACCCAGCGCATGCTGGGCAAGCTGTGCGAGGCCGGTCGACTGCGCGCCTTCGAGAACGCCTACCTGCTCGAACGCGCCACCGCACGTGCGCGGCGCCAGCTGGCCGCACTCGGCGCGGCCCCGGCCAGCCGCGGCCACTGAAACGGGCGGCGCGCCCCTGCAATCGCGGGGGATGCCCGGCCCTGGCCGATGAGCCCTGGCGCGCCAGGGCACGGCGTAACACGGACATGTGCCACCGTCGATTCCCGGAGGAACCGCCCATGTCCCGTCTGCCCAGCCTGCGCCGCCAGCGCGCCGCGCACCGCCCTTCCAGCCCCCGCCGCCACCTTGCCGCCTGGGCCGCAGCCTGCGCGCTCGGCAGCGCCGCGCCACTGCAGGCGGCCTCGCTGTCGGTGATCGATTTCGACAGCATCCCCACCGCCACGCTGGCCGCCGCGCCGATCAGCCACGGCGCCTACACCCTGCCCGCCGGCGCCTACCAGGAAGACGGCTACCGCCTGAACCCCGACACCGGCGCGCGTTATGCGGTGCAGCTGGGCATCGTCGGGCCGGCCAGCCCGTTCTGGACCGGCTCGCACACGCTGTTCAATGGCTATGGACCGTCGGCCGAGTACAGCAACGCCTTCGTGCTGAGCCGCATCGACGGCCAGGCCTTCGACCTGCTGAGCCTGGACGCCGCGGCCTTCAACAACCTGCAGCGCGGCTCGCTGCTGGTGTACGGCGTGCGCGCGGCCGGCGGGCCGCTGCTGAGCTTCAACCCCCTGCTCGACGACAGCTACACCACGCTGCAGCACATCATGCTGCCCGAGAGCTTTCGCCAGCTGAGTTATGCGCAGATCTGGTCCTACGGCAACCACATCGACAACCTGAACCTGGCCATCCCGTCGGCCGTGCCCGAAGCCGGCACGCTGGCCATGGCGCTGGCCGGTCTGGGGCTGCTGGCGGCGCGCCGGTTCAGGCGCGGCTGAGCGCGCGCGCCATGCGCGCCGCGGCGATCAGGCTGGCGGCATCGGCACGGCCGCTGCCGGCAATGTCGAAGGCCGTGCCGTGGTCAGGGCTGGTACGCACGAAGGGCAGGCCCAGCGTCACGTTCACGCCCTCTTCCACGCCCAGGTACTTCACCGGGATCAGGCCGTGGTCGTGGGTCATGGCCACCACCAGGTCGAACTCGCCAGGGTGCGCCGGCGGCGCGTGGCGCGCACGCATGAACACCGTGTCGGGCGCATAGGGCCCGCTGGCGTCGATGCCCTCGGCACGCGCCGCGGCGATGGCCGGGGCAATGATGCAGATCTCCTCGTCGCCGAACAGCCCGCCTTCGCCGGCGTGCGGGTTC
>CAYPDO010000391.1:3225-4895 GCA_964409495.1 uncultured Bordetella sp. | reverse complement strand
CCAGTTGCAGGCCATCGGCAATGCCGGTGGCGAAGGCCATCACGTTCTTCACCGCGCCACCCACCTCCACGCCCACCGGATCGGGCGAGGTGTAGATGCGCAGGCTCTCGCTGTGGAAGGCCTGCACGGCCAGGTCGCACAGCGCCGCGTCGGCACTGGCCGCCACCAGCGCCGTGGGCTGGCCGCGCGCCACCTCCAGCGCGAAGCTGGGGCCTGAGAGCACGCCGGCACGCAGATCGGGCCGCGTGTGTTGCGCGATCTCGTGGCCCAGTGCGCCGCTGCCCTGCTCGAAGCCCTTGCTGAGCCACAGCACGCGGCAGGCTTCGGGCAGGGCTGCCAACCGCTCGCGCAGCGCAGCGGTGGGCGCACCGATGATGGCCAGGCCGCGGGCGCTGAGCGCGCCGGCCTCGGCGGCATCGTGGGTGATGCGCAAGCCCTCAGGCAGCGGCACGTCGGGCAGGTAGCGCGCATTGCGCCGGGTGCGCGCCATCTCGGTGGCCTGGGCGGCATCGCGCGCCCACAGCAGCACGGGGTGGCGCCGCGCCGCGGCCACGGCCAGCGCCGTGCCCCAGGCACCCGCGCCCCAGACAACGATGGGCAGGTCAGCGCTCATGTCACGCCGTGGCAGCGCATGCCTGCCATGCCTGCAGCGCGAGGCGCGTCAGTTGGCGCCGTTTCCGCCAGCCTGGGCCTGCTGCTGGGCCTCGAACATGGCCTGGAAGTTGACTTCGGTCAGCAGGATCGGCGGGAAGCCGGCGCGCGTGCAGACATCCGACACGATGGCGCGCAGGTACGGATAGATCATCTGCGGGCAGACGATGCTCAGGATGCCCTGCAGCTGGTCTTGCGGCACGTGGCGGATCTCGAAGATGCCGGCTTGCTTGGCCTCCACCAGGAACAGCGTGCGCTCGCCGACCTTGGTGGTGACGGTGGCGGTGACGGTGACCTCGAAGATGCCGTCGGCCACGCCCTCGGCGCCCATCGACAGGTTGATGTCGACCTGCGGCTGCTGCTGCTCAAGCAGGATTTGCGGCGAGTTCGGTTGCTCCAGCGACAGATCCTTCAGGTACATGCGCTGGATCTGGAACACGGGGGTATCGTCTTGGTCGGCCATGGCGCTCAATCGCTGGGGATGAAAAAAGGCCCGCCGCCACAGACTTTCACAGAAAGGGCTTGCGGGCTGACTGCGGCGCGGATTATGGCGCAGCCGATATGACGCTTCGCTGCGGCACCGATCGGGCAGCTTCAGCCGCGCGGGGCCACCTCAACGAGCCGGAACTCCGCCTCACGGGCAGGTGCGAAGCGGCGTGAGGGCTGTCAGGCGCCCTGCAGCAGCGGCATCAGGCCGCCAGCGCGGTCCAGCGCCATCAGGTCGTCGCAGCCCCCCACATGGGTGCTGCCGATGAAGATCTGCGGCACCGTGCGGCGGCCGGTCAGCTCGATCATCTCGTCACGGCGCTCGGGCAGCAGATCGACGCGCACTTCCTCGATCTGGGCCACGCCGCGCTGCTGCAGCAAGGCCTTGGCGCGCACGCAGAAGGGGCAGACCTGGGTCGTGTACATGCGGACCGGGTTCATGGCGTGGCGCGCGTGGCAGGAGTTGCGGGGCTGCAAATTGTGGCAGCCGTGCGATACCCCTGCATGTTTGTGGGCCGATGCCTTCTGTGGCA
>CAYPDO010000391.1:0-3125 GCA_964409495.1 uncultured Bordetella sp. | reverse complement strand
TTCTCGACCGGCAGGCTGGCCTCGCGCCAGGCGGCCAGGCCACCCTGGATGGCCACCGCGCGCTCGTAGCCGGCTTTGCGCAGCTGGCCGGCGGCACGGCTGGCGCGTGCGCCGCTGGCACACACCAGGATGATCGGCAGCGCCTTGTTTGAGGGCAGCTCCTTGGCGCCGGTCAGCTGCGCCAGCGGCACGTTGCGCGCGCCCGCCGGATGGCCGGCGGCGTATTCGGCCGGCTCGCTGACATCGATCAGCACGCCCTTCTCGCGGTTGATCAGCATCACGGCCTCGGCCGTGCCGACGCCACTGCCCTTTTGCAGGGTCTGCCACAGCAGCAGGCCGCCCGAAGACAGCGCCAGGGCGATCAGCATCCAGTTGTCGACGATGAACTTCACGATGCCTGCACAGGAAATGGGGAACCAGCGATTATGCCGGCCCGGCTAGACTGGCGCGGCTTCAAGACCCAGCCCATCCGCCATGAAACTCACTGCCGTCCACCCTTCCACCCGCGTCGTGTTCCTGGTGCTCGATGGCATCGGCGACGGCCCCGGCGATGCCTGGGATGCCGTGGCCCTGGCACGCACGCCCAACCTCGACCGGCTGCGCGCCGAGGGCCTGGTCACCGCGATCCGCGCGCATGGCACGGCCGTGGGCCTGCCGTCGGACAGCGACATCGGCAACTCCGAGGTCGGCCACAACATCCTGGGCGCCGGCCGCGTGTTCCCGCAGGGCGCCAGCTCGGTGGAGACGGCCATCGCGTCGGGCGCGATCTGGCAGGGCTGCTGGCGCGAGGTGGTGGCCCAGGTGCAGAAGAACGCCGGCACGCTGCACCTGCTGGGCCTGCTGTCCGATGGCAATGTGCATGCGCATGAGCGCCACCTGTACGCGATGCTGGAACGCGCGGCGCAGGAAGGCGTGCAGCGCGCCCGCGTGCACGTGCTGCTGGATGGCCGCGACGTGATGGACAAGACCGCCCAGGTGCACATCGAGCGCCTGGAGCAGCAACTGGCCGCGCTGCGCGAGAAGAGCGGCGTTGATTACCGCATCGGCTCGGGCGGCGGCCGCATGGCCATCACGATGGACCGCTATGGCGCCGACTGGCCGATGGTGGCGCGTGGCTGGCAGGCCCATGTGCTGGGCCAGGCGCCGGTGTTCGCGTCGGCGATGGACGCGCTGAACGCGGCGCGCGCCGCCACGCCCGACCTGAGCGACCAGTACGTGCCGGCCTTCGTGGTGGGCGATGCCCAGGGCCAGGCCTGCGCCACGGTGAACGACGGCGACGCGGTGATCCTGTTCAACTTCCGCGGCGACCGCGCGATCGAGATCACGCGCGCCTTCACCGAAGGCGCCGGCTTCGCCGAGTTCGAGCGCCTGCGCGTGCCCCAGGTGTATTTCGCCGGCATGATGCTGTACGACGGCGATGCCGGCATCCCGGCCAACTTTCTGGTGGCGCCGGCCACGGTGTCCGACACGGTGTCGGAATGCCTGGCCGACACCGGCATCCGCCAGTTCGCCTGCGCCGAGACGCAGAAGTACGGCCACATCACCTACTTCTGGAACGGCAACCGCTCCGACAAGTTCGACGCGGCGACCGAGACCTACCTCGAGGTGCCGTCCGACCGCGTGCCCTTCGACCAGCGGCCGTGGATGAAGAGCGCCGAGACGGCCGATGCGCTGCTCGAGGCCATCGCCGACCCCGGCTACACCTTCGTGCGCGCCAACTTTGCCGGCGGCGACATGGTGGGCCACACCGGCAAGCTGGAAGCGGCGATCCTGGCGGTGGAATCGGTGGACCTGGCCGTGGGCCGCCTGATGCAGGCCGCCGAGGCGCACAAGCTGTGCCTGATCGTCACCGCCGACCACGGCAATGCCGAGGACATGGTGGAACGCGACGGCAAGGGCCAGCCGCTGATGGATGCCGCAGGGCTGCCGATGGGCCGCACCTCGCACACGCGCAGCCTGGTGCCCTTCATCGTGCGCGACTACAGCGGCCGCCAGCTGCAGCTGGCCGACGTGGCCAAGCCCGGCCTGGCCAATGCCGCAGCCACCATCGTCACGCTGCTGGGCCTGCAGGTGCCGGCGCACTTCGAGCCCAGCCTGGTGCGCGTGGCGGGCTGACATCCCGCCCCCCACCCGGCGAACACCAGCAAGGGCGCCTGCGGGCGCCCTTCTTCATGGGCGCGCGGGTTTGCCCGCATCGGCAGTCATCGGTCAGATTTGTATGATGACCCGATGACTTCCGAGGCCAAGCGCCACCCCACCGCCAGCGCCGGCCCGGCCGCCCCGCTGGCCGCCGAGCGCCTGTCAGACCGCCTGGCCGCCACGCTGAAGCAGCAGCTCGATTCGGGTGAACTGGCGCCCGAACAGCGCCTGCCCACCGAGCAGGCGCTGGCCGCGCAGTACGGCGTGTCGCGCACCGTGGTGCGCGAGGCGGTGAGCCGCCTGCGCGCCGCCGGGCGCCTGGTGGCGCGCCAGGGTTCGGGCGTGTACGTGGCACCGGCCGGCGCCGCCCGCGCACTCGATTTCGATCCCGAGGTGCTGACCGATCTGGACGCCGTGCTGCAGGTGGTGGAGGTGCGCGGTGCACTCGAAGGCGAGATCGCCGCACTGGCCGCGCAACGCGCCACGCCCGGCCAGCGCCAGGCCATCGCGGTGGCACTGCAGCGCATTGACGACGCCACCGCCGCCGGCCGCGACGGCGTGGCCGAAGACCTGGCCTTTCACCGCGCCATTGCCGAGGCCAGCGGCAACCCGCAGTTCGGCCGTCTGCTGAACCACCTGGAGCAGTACCTGCGCGAGGCCATGCGCGTGACGCGCGGCAACGAGGCCCGGCGCCAGGACTTTGCCGACGCCGTGCGCGCCGAGCACCGCGCGCTGGTGGATGCCATCCGCCGGGGCGACACCGCAGGCGCCCGCGCCGCCGCGCGCCAGCACATGGCCCAGGCCGAGCAGCGCCTGCATGCCGCCGAAACCCTGATCCGCAGCGCCCTGTCACGCGGCGCAGCCCGCAAAGGACGATCCGCATGAGCACCGAATCCACACCCGCCCCGCGCACGCTGGGCGTCATCGGCCTGGGCTCGATGGGCCTGGGCGCCGCACTCAGCGCGCTGCGCCGCGGCACGCCGACG
>CAYPDO010000390.1:2442-4903 GCA_964409495.1 uncultured Bordetella sp. | reverse complement strand
TCCGCAGCGGAGCCGGCTCCGCCGGGCCGCTGGCGGCGCCCCCTTGAGTTGGAGGCGGCGCAGCCGCATCGGGGGTGGGCCATCAGCGTCCGGCGGGCGGGAGGTGGCCGAACACCCAGCGCGGGCCGATCCACTCCAGCACCCGGCGCAGCGCGATGGCCAGCACCAGGTACATCGCGGTGGCCACGATGCAGGCCTCGAAGGCGCGGAAGTTGCGGCTGTGGATCAGGTTGGCGGCAAAGCTCAGCTCCTCGGTGGAGATCTGCCCGCACACCGCCGAGCCCAGCATCACGATGACGATCTGCCCCACCAGTGCCGGCCACACGCGGCCCAGCGCCGGCGGCAGCACCACGCGGCTGAGCACCTGCCACTCGCTGAGCGCCAGGCTGCGCGCGGCCTCGATCTGGCCGCGCGGCGTGCTCTCGAGCCCGGCGCGCACGATCTCGGCCACGTAGGCGCCCAGGTTCAGCACCATGGCGATCACCGAGGCCGTCTCGGGCGAGAGCTTCAGGCCCAGGCCCGGCAGCCCGAAGAACACGAAGAACAGCTGCACGATGAAGGGCGTGTTGCGGATCAGCTCTACATACACCGCCACCGCCCGCGCCAGCGGCCTGGGGCCCCAGGCCCGCGCCCAGCCGCAGGCCGTGCCCAGCGCGCCGCCCAGCAGGGCGGCCGTGGCCGTGAGCGCCAGCGTCACGCCGGCCCCGCGCAGCAGCGCCGGCCATTCGGCCAGCACGGCGCCAAAGTCCATCTGAATCATGGCCGACTCGGGGGTGGGCTCAGTTCGGCAAGTCGCCGGCCGGTCGGCCCAGCCACTTCTGCGCCATCTTGTCGAGGTCACCGGCCGCCTTGGCCGCCGCGATGATCTCGTTGACCTTGGCGCGCAGCTTGTCCTCGCCCTTGGCCACGCCGATGAAGTTGGGCGAATCCTTCAGCACGAACTTGTACTCGGCGCCCAGGTTGGGGTTGCGCGCCATCATGTTGCCGGCCACCGAGGCGCCGGTGGCGATGGCCTGCACCTGGCCGGCCACGAAGGCCGACACGGTGGCGTTGTTGTCTTCGAAGCGGCGTACCTCCACGCCCGGAGGCGCCACCTTGGCCAGCTCCTGGTCTTCCATCGCGCCACGGGTCACGCCCACGCTCTTGCCGGCGAGGTCGGCCGGGCCCTTGATGGCCAGGGTCTTGGCCGCGAACACCGCCTGGTAGAAGGGCGAGTAGGCGGCGGTGAAGTCGATCACCTTCTCGCGCTCGGGGTTCTTGCCCAGCGTGGAGATCACCAGGTCGGCCTTCTTCGTCTGCAGGTATGGGATGCGGTTGGCGCTGACCACCGGCACCAGCTCCAGCTTCACGCCCAGCCGGGTGGCGATCAGCTGGGCCATGTCGATGTCCAGGCCCTGCGGCTTCAGGTCGGTGCCCACATAGCCGTAGGGCGGGTAGTCGGTGGGCACGGCGATGGTGATCTGCTTCTTGGCGGCAATCTCGTCCAGCGCGTTCTGCGCCTGGGCGGCAGGCGACAGCACCAGCGCGGCCAGCGCGGTGGTGGCCAGGCCAAGGGTGGACAGCAGGGTGCGGCGTTGCAGGCGTGGCATGGCGATCAGGTCTCCGGGGTGGGTGAAACGGTGGGGGTGGGTTCGCCGGCCGGCGGCGCGCCGACCAGCGAGGTGAACAGCGCGCGCCGCGGCCGGCGGCGTGTGGCGGTGCCGGCCTGCGCGGCCGGCGATTGCGCGGTGGTGGCCAGCGGGCCGAGGGCGGCGCGCAGCGGTGCCAGCGGGTCGTCGGCCGGCGGGCGGCCGGCGCGGTCCAGGTGCTCGGCCACGCTGCCGATGTGGTGGCGCAGGCAGCGCACGGCCAGCGCAATGTCGCCGGCCTCCAGCGCGGCCACGATCTCGCCATGCTCGGCGCAGCTGGTGCCCGCGGCGTGCGTGCTCTGGTAGAGCGTGGCGATCAGCGTGGTGCGCGCGGTCAGGTCGCGCAGGATGTCGGCCAGCAGCGCATTGCCCAGGCAGTCGGCCAGGCACACGTGGAAGTCGCCCAGCAGCCAGCTGCGCTGGCCCGGCTCGCCATCGTGGATGGCGGCCTGCTCCTGGGCCACGTGGTCTTTCAGGCGCTGCACCGCGGCCGGCGGCGGCGGGCCGTCCAGCGTCTGCAGCAGGCCGGTCTCGATGGCCAGGCGGGCGCCGAAGGCCTCGCGCGCCTCGGTCAGCGAGGGCTGCACCACATACCAGCCGCGCCGCGCGTTCACCGTGACCATGCCGCGTGCCGACAGCCGCGCCAGCGCCTCGCGCACCAGCGTGCGGCTCACGCCGAACAGCGCCGCCAGGTCCTGTTCACCCAGGCGCTGGCCCGGCGCCAGGCGGCCGGCCAGGATGGCGTCGACGATGCGGTCGGCGATCTGGTCGGGGCGGCCGGTGGCGGGAGGGGTGTCGGGCTCGGTCATGCGGCGCCTTGGTGCACCGGGTTG
>CAYPDO010000390.1:0-2342 GCA_964409495.1 uncultured Bordetella sp. | reverse complement strand
CGCGGCCCGGCGCGCCCGGTGATCGTGGTGATGGTGGGCACGGCGGTGACGGTGGATGCGCTGGACACCAACGGCCGCTTCCTTGGCGGCCTGATCCTGCCGGGCCACGGCATCATGCTGCGCTCGCTGGAAAGCGGCACCGCCGGCCTGCGCGTGCCCACCGGCGAGGTGCGCGACTTTCCCACCAACACCAGCGACGCGCTGACCAGCGGCGGCACCTATGCCATCACCGGCGCCATCGAGCGCATGCACCGCCACCTGGCGCTGCACAGCGGCCAGACACCGCTGCTGCTGATGACCGGCGGCGCGGGCTGGAAGGTTGCGCCCTACCTGGAGCAGGCGCACGAGCTGGTGGATTCGCTGATCTTCGACGGCCTGCTGGCGCTGCAGTCGCACCGGCTGGCGCTGTAGGCCTGGCCGGCCCCGGCCGTTCAGTCGGCCGCGTCGGCGCTGGCACTGCGGGCGGGCGCCTCGCGCCGTGCCTGGCCCAGATCGTGGCGCAGGCCGGCGATCTCGTGGCGCAGTGAATCGATCTGGCGGTGCATGTCGCGCAGGATCTCGCGCTCGATGTTGCGCTCCTCGGTCTCGACCCAGCGCGTGGCGATGGCGGCCGTCACCAGCGACAGCACGCCGTAGCCCAGCATCACCACGAACACCGAGAAGATCTTCGAGGCCGGCGTGGACGGCACGATGTCGCCATAGCCCACCGTGGCCGCCGTGGTGAAGGCCAGCCACAGGCCATCGGACAACGTGGGCGCCTTGGGCTCCAGCCACCAGAAGCCGATGCCGCACAGCCCCAGCACGGTGGCCGCCAGCAGCAGCATGTAGGTCAGGCCGCCGCGGGTGATCAGGTGCTGGATGCCCCACACCATGCGCACCAGGGTCATGAAGGCCACGCCCAGGCGGAAGATCAGCGCCCAGGTCGACTGGCTGCTTTCGGGCAGCAGCGCGGCCACGCCCAGGCCGGCCACCAGGGCCAGATCGAGCGAGTTGGCACGCAGGTGGCGGCCGAAGCCATCGCTGTGTGCCGCCGTGTGCAGCAGCGCCAGCGCGGTGACCAGCGCGGCCAGCGCATAGGCCAGCTTGGCCACCAGCGGCGTGGGCTCGTCCAGCAGCTCGGCGTAGAAAGCCGGGATGGTGGCCGACAGCAGCAGCAGCGTGGGCCAGCGCCAGTGGCGCTCGATCCGGCGCGCGCGCGCCGCGTCGCGCGGCGCCTGGCGCAGGCCCCACAGCGCGCCGCGGGAGAATCGTTGCGAAAGGTCGGCAATCATCGCGGCCCAGCCTAGCGGCAGCGCCGGGGGGCGGCCGTTGACGCCGGTCAAGCCGCGGTGTTCAGAGGATGTAGCGCGACAAGTCCTCGTTCTTCGCCAGCTCCGCCAGCTTGGCATCCACGGCCGCGGCGTCCAGTGTCACCGTGCTGCCGGCGCGGTCGGGCGCGTCGTAGCTCACCTCGTCGAGCAGGCGTTCCATCACCGTGGCCAGGCGGCGCGCGCCGATGTTCTCGGTGCGCTCGTTCACGTCATAGGCGATCTGCGCCAGGCGGCGGATGGCCTCGGGCGCGATGTCCAGCGTCACGCCCTCGGTGGCCAGCAGCGCCTGGTACTGCTTGATCAGGCTGGCATGCGTGCTGTTGAGGATGGCCTCGAAGTCGTCGACGCTCAGCGCGCCCAGTTCCACGCGGATCGGGAAGCGGCCCTGCAGCTCGGGGATCAGGTCACTCGGTTTGGCCAGGTGGAAGGCGCCCGAGGCGATGAACAGGATGTGGTCGGTCTTGACCATGCCGTACTTGGTGCTGACCGTGGTGCCTTCCACCAGCGGCAGCAGGTCGCGCTGCACACCCTGGCGGCTGACCTCGGCGCCGCCGTGCTCGCTGCGCGAGGCCACCTTGTCGATCTCGTCGATGAACACGATGCCGTTGTGCTCGGCATTCGCCACGGCGCGGGCCTTGATCTCGTCCTCGTTCACCAGCTTGGCGGCTTCCTCGTCCACCAGCAGCTTCTGCGCCTCGGCGATCTTGAGCTTGCGCGTGGTCTTCTTGCTCTGGCCCATCTGGCTGAACAGGCCCTTGAGCTGCTCGGCCATCTCCTCCATGCCCGGGGGGGTCATGATGTCGACGCTGGCCTTGGTGTCGGCCAGTTCCAGCTCGATCTCCTTGTCGGCCAGCGTGCCCTCGCGCAGCTTCTTGCGGAAGGCCTGGCGCGCGGCGCCGTCCTTGCTCTCGGCGCTGGTGCCGGTGTCGAAGCCCATGCCGTGGCGCGGCGGCGGGATCAGCACGTCGAGGATGCGCTCCTCGGCGGCATCTTCCGCGCGCAGGCGGTTGCGCACGATGGCGGCCTCGCGCT
>CAYPDO010000389.1:0-4905 GCA_964409495.1 uncultured Bordetella sp. | reverse complement strand
TTCTCGCCGGTCACCCACCGCGGCATCGTGGCCTCGATCACGCCCATCGTGCTGCCGCCGGCCAATGCGCGCCAGCTCGATGCCGCCACCGTGGCGCGCGTGCGCCGCGGCGCCTTCGACATCCTGCAGCTCGACGCCACCGCCTACCCCGGCAACAGCGGCGGTCCGGTGTTCGACGCCGACAGCGGCCAGGTGCTGGGCGTGGTGAACATGGTGTTCGTCAAGGGCAGCCGCGAATCGGCGCTCACCCACCCCACCGGCATCACCTATGCCATCCCGGTGCGCTGGGTGCATGCGCTGATGGCCGGCAAGCGCTGAGCAGCCGGCCCGGTGCCGGCCCCCGGTCAATAACCCGACAGGCTGGCCGCGCGGTCCAGCTGATAGGCGGCATCGCCCAGCCATTCCTGCAGCACACGCGCGCGCTTCATGAACAGGCCCAGATCCATCACATCGGTCATGCCGATGCCGCCATGCATCTGCACGCCTTCCTGCACCGCGCGGTTGGCGGTGAGCGCGGCGCGCGCCTTGGCCTGAGAGGCAAGCTGGCGCGCCGCGGCCGGCTCCTGCGCCATGGCCTCCAGCGCCACGCCGACGATGGCGCGGGTGAGTTCCAGATCGCAGTGCAGTTCGGCGGCGCGGTGCTGCAGGGCCTGGAACTCGCCAATCAGGCGGTCGAACTGGCGGCGCTCCTTCAGGTATTGCACGGTGCGGGCGAACACCTCGTCGGCCAGGCCCAGCAACTCGGCCGCCACCACGACACGGCCGACGTCCAGCGTGGCCTCCAGCCATGCGGCGCCCTCGGCCACGGTGCCGATCAGCGCATCGGCGCCCAGGCGCACGCCGTCGAAGCGCACACGCGCGGCGTTGTGCGCGTCGACCATGGACGTGCGCTCCACCTGCACGCCGGTGGCATCCGCCGGCACCAGCAGCAGGGCCGTGCCCGCGTCGGCGCGCGCAGCCACGATGAAGGCCTCGGCCACATGGCCATCGACGACGAAGAGCTTGGCACCCTGCAGCACCCAGCCGCCAGCATCGGTGATGGCGCTGGTCGCCAGCGCCTGGGGCCGGTGGCGCGGCGATTCATCGGTGGCCAGCGCCAGCACCGTGCCGGCGGCGGCAATGCGCGGCAGCCACAGCCCCTGCTGGGCCGGGCTGCCGGCGCGCTGCAGCAGCCAGGCGGCCAGCACCGCCGTGGGCAGCCAGGGGCTGGGCGTGAGGTTGCGGCCGATCTGCTCGGCAATCAGGCCGGCCTCCACCAGGCCCAGGCCCAGGCCGCCCTGCGTCTCGGGCACCAGCACGGCGCTGTAGCCCTGGTCGGCAAAGGCCTGCCACAGCGCCGGGCTGTGGCCGCGCGGATCGTTCGCGTCGCGCAGCGCGCGCAGGTGCGCCACCGGGGCGCGCTCGGCCATGAAGCTGCGCGCACTGTCGCGCAGCAGTCGCTGGGATTCGTCGAGGTTCCAGGTCATGTGCAAAGTTCCATCGAAGGGCCGCCGGGTGCCGGCATCAGGCACCGGGAAGCTTGAGGATGCGTTTGGCCACCACGTTGAGCTGCACCTCGCTGGTACCGCCCTCGATCGAGTTGGCCTTGGTGCGCAGCCAGGTGCGCGCGGCGGCGCCATCGGCCGAGCGCGGACCGTCCCACTCCAGCGCGTCGGCCCCACCGATGGCCATCATCAGCTCCCAGCGCCGCTTGTTCAGTTCAGCGCCGTAGTACTTCAGCGCCGAGGCCGTGGCCGGGTTGCCCTCGCCGCGCCGGGCCTGGGCGGCGGCCATCTTCATCCAGGCGCGGAAGGCCGCCTCGTCCACCTCGAAGCGGGCGATCTCGGCGCGCAGCACCGGCTCGTCGAGCCGGCCGGCCGCATCGCGGCCCAGGTGCTCCACGGCGGCGGCACCCACCGGCTTGGGCAGGTCGCGGTCGCCGATGGCGCTGATCATCTCGCGCTCGTGCTGCAGCAGGTACTTGGCCACCGTCCAGCCGTCGTTGAGCGTGCCCACCAGGTTCTCGCGCGGCACCGGCACGCTGTCGAAGAAGGTTTCGCAGAACGGGCTCTTGCCGGAGATCAGCCGGATCGGCCGGGTGCTGACGCCCGGCGTGGCCATGTCGATCAGCAGAAAGCTGATGCCGGTGTGCTTGGCGGCCGTGCTGGTGCGGGTGAGGCAGAAGATCCAGTCGGCCTCGTCGGCATACGAGGTCCAGACCTTCTGGCCGGTGACGATGAAGCCGGTGTCGGTGATCTCGGCCCGGGTGGCCAGCGAGGCCAGGTCGGAGCCGGCATTGGGCTCGCTGTAGCCCTGGCACCAGCGGATCTCGCCACGGGCGATGCGCGGCAGGTGCTCGCGCTTTTGCGCCTCGTTGCCGTACTTCAGCAACGCCGGGCCCAGCATCCAGATGCCGAAGCTCTGCAGCGCCGGCCGGCAGCGCAGCGCGGCCATCTCCTCGCGCAGCACGGCGGCCTGGGCATGGCTGAGGCCGCCACCGCCGTACTCCTTCGGCCAGGTGGGCACGGTCCAGCCGCGCCCGCCCATGCGCTGCAGCCACACGCGCTGCGCATCGCTGGCAAAGCGGAAGCGCTTGCCGCCCCAGCACACATCGGTTTCGGACTTCACCGGCTGGCGCATCTCGGCCGGGCAGTTGGCCTCGAGCCAGGCGCGCGTCTCGGCGCGGAATTCGTGCAACTCACTCATGGCGATGACTCCGTGGCGTCAGGCTGCGCTGCCGCCGTCAAAGACGATGTGGCCTGGCCGGCAGCTGCCGCCTGGGCAGCCCGCATGCCCGCCGCGCAGGCCGTGCGGCTGGCACCGGGCACGCGCTGGCGCGGGCGCCTGCTCGTTTTCCCTTGCCAGGGCTTTCTTTCCAATTGCCCCTATGGCAGTCGGCGAAAGCCTGCTCTATAACTTGCGAACTCACCATACCGTGCACACGAAAAATCCACAAGGAGACAAACGGTGATGAGACCCGTCCCGCAGGTGACAAGCGGTGGCGCCGCTGTGGCCGCGCCGATCGCGCGCCTCGTGCCAGCCCGGGCACAGATCGCCCGTTTGGCGCGTTAGGCCGGCATGGGCGCCTATCTCGCACGCCGGCTGCTGGCGCTGCTGCCCACGCTGGTGCTGGCCTCGTTGATCGTGTTCGTCACCATCCGGCTGATCCCGGGCGACGCGATCGACCTGATGCTCAGCCAGAACGACGTGTCGGCCGACAAGCTCAGCCGCGAGCAGCTGGTGGCCGCGCTGGGCTTTGACCGGCCGGTGGCCGAGCAGTATGTGCGCTGGGTGGCGGCCATCGTGCTGCACGGCGACCTGGGCCGCTCGCTGTGGCAGGCCACGCCGGTGACCGAACTGCTCGTCGCGCGGCTGCCGGTCACCTTCCAGCTGGGGCTGATGTCGCTGGTGGTGGCGCTGGCCATCGCGCTGCCCATCGGCACCTGGTCGGCCATGCGCCAGGACACGGCGGGCGACTACCTCGGCCGCTCGTTCTCCATCCTGCTGCTGGCCGTGCCCAGCTTCTGGCTGGCCACCATGGTGGTGGTGTTCCCGTCGATCTGGTGGGGCTGGAGCCCCGAGGTGAACTATGTGCGGTTCAGTGACGCACCGTGGCAGAACCTGCAGCAGATGGCGCTGCCGGCGCTGGTGCTGGGCGCCGGCCTGTCGGCCATCACGATGCGCCTGATGCGCACCATGATGCTGGAGGTGCTGCGCCAGGACTACATACGCACCGCCTGGGCCAAGGGCCTGCCCGAGCGCCTGGTGGTGCTGCGCCATGCGCTGCGCAACGCCCTGGTGCCGGTGATCACGCTGGTGGGCCTGCAGGTGCCGCTGCTGATCGGCGGCGCGGTGATCATCGAGCAGATCTTCGTGATCCCCGGCATGGGCCTGTTGCTGCTGGAGGCGGTGAACCAGCGCGACTACCCCATCATCACCGGCGTGTTCCTGGTGGTGGGCTGCGGCGTGATGCTGATCAACCTGCTGGTCGATCTGAGATACGGCCTGCTCGATCCCAAGGTGCGCTACCGATGAGCGCCACCCTTCGCTTCACCCGCCGCCTGTTCGCCGACAAGCCGCTGGGCGCGGCCGGCGGCGTGCTGCTGCTGGCCTTCTTGATCGTGGGCCTGGCGGCCGACTGGATCGCACCCTACTGCTTCAACGACATCGAGCCGATCGACCGGCTGCAGCCACCGTCCTGGGCGCACTGGTTCGGCACCGACAACCTCGGCCGCGACCTGCTCAGCCGCTGCATCCACGGCGCGCAGCTGTCGGTGATCATCGGCTGCGCTGCCGCCACGCTGGCCACGCTGATCTCGGGCCTGATCGGCATCGTCAGCGGCTACTTCGGCGGCAAGGTGGATCTGCTGATCCAGCGCGTGGTCGACGCCTGGATGAGCTTTCCGGATCTCATCATCCTGATCGTGGTGGTGTCGGTGGTGGGCCCGGGCATGCCGCAGATCATCATCACGCTGGGACTGCTGCTGGGCATTGGCGGCTCGCGCATCGTGCGCAGCGCGGTGCTGGGCGTGCGCGAGCAGATGTACGTGCACGCGGCGCAGTCGGTGGGCGCCTCCACCGCGCGCATGCTGTGGCGCCACATCCTGCCCAATGTGCTGCCGCCGATCATCGTGCTGTTCACCACCCGCGTGGGCACGGTGATCCTGGCCGAATCGGGCCTGGCCTTCCTGGGCCTGGGCGTGCCGCCGCCGGCGCCCACCTGGGGCGCCATGCTGTCGGGCAGTGGCCGCACCTACATGTTCCAGGGGCCCTGGCTGGCGTTGGCGCCGGGCCTGTGCCTGACCGCCGTGGTGTATGCCACCAATGTGTTCGGCGATGCACTGCGCGATCTGCTCGATCCGCGCATGCGCGGCATGAAATGAGTCCCCCCCGAAGCGCCTTTGGCGCCTCCCCCCAGGGGGCGCC
>CAYPDO010000388.1:0-4905 GCA_964409495.1 uncultured Bordetella sp. | reverse complement strand
CCGTGATGCTGAGCCTGATCGGCGCGTTCTATTACCTGCGCATCGTGAAGGTGATGTACTTCGACGCGCCGACCGACACCGCCAGCACGGTGCGTGGCGGCGGCATCAGCGCATTGCTGGCGCTCAATGGCGCGGCGGTGCTGGGCTTCGGCCTGTTGCCCGGCGGCCTGATGGGCGTGTGCCGCGACGCAATCCTGCGCGCGCTGGCGACTTGACCCCCCCCCGAAGCGCCTTCGGCGCCTCCCCCCCAGGGGGGCACCGCCAGCAGACCGGCAGAGCCGGATCCGCGGCGGTCGCTTGCTTGGCCTCGCTTGCTGCGAGGACATGGGCATGAACAACACGCTGGCCGTCTGGCTGCTGCTGCTGCTGGGCTTCGTCACCGCCAACCTGCCGTTCTTCACCGAACGCGTGTTGCTGGTGGGGCCGCTGCGGCCGAACAAGGCGCTGGGCTGGCGCCTGCTGGAACTGCTGCTGCTCACCGCGCTGACCATCGGCCTGGGCATGCTGATCGAGGCCCGCATCGGCCAGCGCAGCCCGCAGGGCTGGCAGTTCTATGCCGTCGCCTTGTGCCTGATGCTGACCTTCGCCTTCCCCGGTTTCACCTGGCGCTACCTGCGCCGTGGCCGTGATGGCTGAGCGCGGCGCGCTGCCGCCGCAGCCGGGCTGCGAGCCGCACCTGGTGGAACACTTCGCCCACGGCGAACAGGTGTTCGACGGCCGCCTGCTGCATGTGCGGCGCGACACGGTCACGCTGCCGGGCGGCGACAGCGCCACGCGCGAGTACATCGTGCACCCCGGCGCGGTGATGGTGATCCCGCTGCTCGATGACGGCCGCCTGGTGATGGAGCGGCAGTTCCGCTATCCGCTGGGCCGGGTGCTGATCGAGTTTCCGGCCGGCAAGCTCGATCCCGGTGAAACCGTGCTGGCCTGCGCGCGGCGAGAACTGGCCGAAGAAACCGGCTACCGCGCCACCGAATGGGCGCGCGCCGGCGTGATCCACAACGCCTGCGCCTATTCCACCGAGGGCATCGAGCTGTGGTTTGCCCGTGGCCTGAGCCTGGGCGAGCGCCAGCTTGACCACGGCGAGCACATCGATCTGCTGCTGCTGGATGTCGATCAACTCGACACCCTGGCCGCACGCGGCGAGATCACCGATGCCAAGACGCTGATCGGCCTGCAATGGCTGCAGCGCTGGCAGGCCGGCGCGTGGCGCCTCGACTGGCACGCACCAGCCTGATGGCGCCGGCCGGGTGGGCCGCCGGGCCGCGTGCGACGGCCTGGCCGGGCCGCCAGATGCCGCCGGCCCCGGCATTGAAGACCTGCCAGGCCTCAGGCGCTCGGCGCCCCTGGATAATGTCGGCACGATGAAGGTGCTCAACCTCTGCTGCAGCCGCGACCATGGCTTCGAAGGCTGGTTTGCGTCGGAAGACGACTTCCAGGCCCAGATGTCGGACGGCCGGCTCGAGTGCCCCTTGTGCGCCGACCGGCTGATCAGCCGGCGCCCGAGCGCCCCGCGCCTGAACCTGTCCGGCGCACGTGAACCGGCAGTGGCCGAACCGGCAGCACGTGGCCCGGCCGCTGCCAGAGCGCATGCCGTGGCCGACGTGCCGACCAGATCCGCGGCCGCCGAGGTGGTGCCCGAGGCGCTGCAGGTGCTGTGGCTGCAGGCGGTCAAGCAGGTGATGGCCAACACCGAAGACGTGGGCGAGCGTTTCCCGGAAGAGGTGCGCCGTATTCACTATGGCGAGACGGAGCACCGCGGCATCCGCGGGCAGGCCACGCCCGAGCAGCGTGCCGAACTGGCGGACGAGGGCATCGAAGTGATGGCCCTGCCGTTGCCTGCCGGTCTGGAGGGGCCGCTGCAGTGATGCCGGTGTGTCCGGAGTGCTGGGCGCAGGCCGGGTCGGCACGGTGGCGGGTGTGCCGTTGACGCGCACGCCGGCCACGCCATGGTGATGCCGCTGCCCCTGCTGGTCGAGGCCGGCCTGCGTGGCGGTTTCGTCGCACTGATGGGGCTGCTGGTCTGGCGCCTGGCTCGGGGGCCGCAGCACACCGTCACGCGGCTGGGCCTGGCGATGTGCCTGGGCGCCGCGGCCTATGCCGTGCAGGCCCCGCAGGCGGCCCAGGTGGCGCAGGGCGTGTTGCCGCTGTGGCAGTGGCCGCTGCAGGCGCTGATGAATGCCAACCCGGTCGTGATGTGGCTGCTGGCCGGCGCGTTGTTCGACGACGCATTCCGACCGCGCGCCTGGCATGCCGCGCTGTGGCTGGTCTGGGCCGCGATCGGCCTGGGCAACTGTGCGTTCTGGCACCGGGCCGAACTGGCCTGGCTGACCGGTGCAGGGCCTTTCGTGTTCTCGCTGGCTGCCTTGTGGGCCATGCTGCGCTCCTGGCGCGGTGATCTGGTGGAGCAGCGCATCCGCTGGCGCCTGCGCGTCGTGGTCATGATGGTGGGTTACACCGTGCTGGCCGCGGCCGCCGGCATCCCCGCCACGGCGGCACCGGTGTCGCCCTGGCCGGGCCTGCTGGATGCCGCCGCGCTGCTGGCCGTGGCCGCGGTGGCGGCGGGGGCCATGCTCGAGCTGCGCCCGGGCTTCTGGACGGTGGCCGAAGCCAGGCCCTTGCCAGAGCCGGGGCGCGTGGCCGACTGGCCGGCGCACACTGCAGCCCATCGCTGCGACGGCACGGTGGCCGATGCGGCGGTCGCCAATGAGCGCGCGATGGCCGAAGCCGGGCCGGATGGGGCGTCCGATATGGCGCCCGAACAGGCGCTCGCACAGGCGGGCCCGGCCAGCCTGCCGGCGCCCGATCCCGGCGCACTGGCCCGGCTGGAGCGCGCGATGCAGCAAGAGCAGATCTTCCGCCGCGAGGGGCTCACGATCGGCAGCCTGGCCGCCCACCTGGGCCTGCCCGAATACCGCTTGCGCCGCGTGATCAACGGCCAGCTGGGCCACCGCAACTTCAACGCCTACCTCAACGGCCACCGCATCACCTGGGCCTGCGCGGCGCTGGCCGACCCGGCGCGCGCCGGCTCGCCGGTGCTCACGCTGGCGCTGGAGGCGGGATTCCAGTCGCTGGGCCCGTTCAACCGCGCCTTCAAGGCGTCGACCGGCCTCACGCCCACTGAATACCGCGCCCGCGCACTGGCCGCAACGCGCTGAGCCCGCGCACTGAACCCGCGCGCAGCGGCGTGCACGGGCGCGGCCGTGCCAGGGCACTGGCTGAAGTCTGACGTGCAGCCGCCGCCCTGGCCGATTTCCACATTCGGCAGGCGGCGCAACAGGCTTCGGCCAGCCGGCAGCACGGGTTGCGGGCACGCTGCCGGGCATGTCACACCCTGTCAGCGCCCACATGACACCCTGCCTGCCCATGGCACCGCGGCCCGTGGCCCGCCGATCCGTTCGCTCCTCAGCGCAACTGTGCGCCGCGTCCGGCCTGCTGCTGATGCTGGCCGCCTGCGCCGGCACCGGCCCCGGCCAGGCGCTGCAGGTGGCCTCCGGCCTGAGCAGCCAGCTGATGTGCATCGACACGCTGCAAAGCGGCCTGCCGCCGCCGGATGCGCTGCGCCAGCGTGTGCTGGCCCTCGGCGCCATGCCCTGGGTGGCGCCGCTGCTCGATGTGCAGGTGGATGCCGCCCGTCACCAGGTGCGCAGCACCCTGGCCGGCTCATGGGCCAGCCGGGCCAGCCTGCGCGATGGCCTGGGCTGCCTGTTGCAATGGCCCGACCACCCGGCGCCGGCCACGCTGTCGCTGCCGCCGGTCGATCACTGGCCGGTGCCGGACCTGCCGCCCATCGCCGGACCGGCGCTGGTACCGGCCGCCTCGCCGGCCCTGCGCCAGGCCCTCGCCCGCGGCTTCGACGAGCCCGACGCGTCCCGCCCGGTGCTCCACACCAAGGCCGTGGTGGTGCTGCAGCACGGCCGCGTGGTGGGCGAGCAGTACGCGCCCGGCCTGGGGCCGGCCACGCCGCTGCTGGGCTTTTCGATGTCGAAGTCGCTCACCCATGCGCTGGTGGGTGCGCTGGTGCATCAGGGGCGTCTAAATGCCGAGGCGCCGGGCCTGTTCGAGGCCTGGCGCTCAGCCGGCGACGGCCGCAACGCCATCACGCTGCAGCACCTGCTGCGCCAGACCTCCGGCCTGGCGATGCGCCAGGACAACAGCGGCGCCGATCCCAACACCCGCATGCTGTTCATCGAGCACGACAAGGCCGGCTGGCTGCAGCAGCGGCCGCTGCTGCAGCCGCCCGGCAGCGGATGGGCTTATGCCGATGGTCACTTCGTGCTGGCCGGCCGCGTGTTGCGCGATGCCGCCGGCGGCAGTGCGCGGGCCTTGCGCGACCAGGCCGTGCACACGCTGCTGGGCCCGCTGGGCATGCAGACCACCACGCTGACGCTGGACGGCACCGACACGCCGCAGGCGGCCTCGATGTTCGTGGCCCCGGCACGCGACTGGGCGCGCCTGGGCCAGCTCTACCTGAACGACGGCCTGGCCGGTGGCCGGCGCGTGCTGCCCGAGGGCTGGGTGCGCCGTGCCACCACCCCCACGCTGGACACCGCCTATGGCGAAGGTTGGTGGACCAATCTGCGCGGTGGCGAGCGCATGCCGGCCTGGGGCGTGCCCTGGGGGTTTGCCAGTGCGCCGCGCGATGCATTCTTCGCCCGCGGCTTCATGGGGCAGTTCACCGTGGTGGTGCCGTCACGCGGCGTGGTCATCGTGCGCATGGGCATCTCGAACCTGCCTGGCGATGCCATCGGGGCCGTCGACCAGCTGGTGGGCGAGGTGCTGGCGGCGTTGCCGGAGTGATGCAGCACCCGGCCCCGCGGGACCGCGGGGCCACCCGCCGAGCGGGTTGCGGGCCGGCTTGGGGCGGCCCGGCGCCCGGCCCGCTTGGGGCACCCGGCCCCGCGG
>CAYPDO010000387.1:0-4912 GCA_964409495.1 uncultured Bordetella sp. | reverse complement strand
GATCCAGGGCGACACGGTGCGCGTCACTGGTGCCAAGCGCGACGACCTGCAGGCGGTGATGGCGCTGCTGAAGAGGGACGTCACCGACTTCCCGCTGGCCTTCAACAACTTCAGGGAATGATGGCTCCCCCCCGAAGCGCCTGCGGCGCCTCCCCCCCAGGGGGGCACCGCCATGGGACCGGCAGAGCCGGATCCGCGGCGGTTGCTTGGTTGGCATTGGCGCTGTGCTTGGGCCTCGTGGCGCCGCCTGCCGCCGCGCAAAGCGTGTCGCTGGCCGGCAGCATGGGCAACGGCCGCGCACTGCTGATGATCGACGGCCAGCCACAGACACTGGCGGTGGGTGCCTCGGCGCGCGGCGTCACGCTGCGGCGGCTGGGTGACGGCGAGGCCGAGGTCGAGGTGGCCGGCCAGCGCCGCGTGCTGCGCCTGGGTGCGGCGCCGGCCCAGGTGGGCGGCGGCGCGGGCGAGGCGGCCAGCGCCGGCCAGGTCATCGTGCTGCCGGCCAGCCAGGGCGGGCATTTCGTGGCCCAGGGCCAGATCAACGGCCGCCAGGTGCAGTTCGTCGTCGACACCGGGGCCACCAATGTGGCGCTCAGCCAGTCCGAGGCCAACCGCATCGGTCTGGACTGGAAGAACGGCCCGCGCAGCCTCACGCAAACCGCCAACGGCACGGTACCGGTGCACCAGGTGATGCTCAGCTCGGTGAAGATTGCCGGCATCGAGGTGGCCAATGTGCGCGCCACCGTGGTGCCGGCCGAGATGCCCATGGTGCTGCTGGGCAACAGCTTCCTCGACCGCTTCGCGATGCGCCGCGACGGCGACATCATGCGCCTGGAGAAGCGGCCCTGAGCGCGCCTCGCCGGGCGTGCCACATCGCGCCAACGGCACATGGCGCGCGCCGCGCCGGCCAGACATGACGGCGCGGCCGCCGCTGCCACCGCCGCCGCGAACTTGGGGGGTGGCGCACCCGGCGCGGCCGCTAAGCTCGCTGCCGTGAACCTGCACGACGCCCCGCACACCGCCAAGCTGCCGCCTGCCCGCGCGGCGCGCGACGCCGACGAGCGCTTGTTCGCCGACCACCCGGCGGCGGTGGCAGCCGCCGGGGATGCGCTGCCGTTCTGGCTGCACAGCCGCGCCGCGCTGGTGGGCACGCTGCTGCTGATGCTGCTGGCGCTGGCCGTGGCCGCCGGCTTCCTGGCGGTCGAGCGCAATGCGCTGCGCGAGGCCGCGTCCGACCAGAGCGAGCTGTTTGCCCGCGTCATCGAAGACCAGGCCAACCGCACCTTCACCACCATCGACCTGTCGCTGGCCAGCACCGCCGACAGCCTGGTCGCCCACCCGGCGGCGCTGGACGCCACGGCGCTGGGCACCGCGCTGCAACGCACGCTGCAGGGCCAGCCCTACCTGCGCAGCCTGAGCCTGGTGGCCGCCGATGGCCGTGTGCTGGCCAGTTCCAACCCCGAGAACGTCGAGCGCATGATCCCGCGCCAGCGCCTGCTGCCCGGGGGCCAGCGCGGCGGCCTGGGCCCGCTGCTGCCGGTGCGTGACCTGGCCGACCTGGCCACCGATGCCGGCGCGGCCGACAGCGCGGCGCCCGGCCTGGCGCGGCCGGCCTTGCTGCCGCTGGTGCGGCCGCTGCCCGGCCCGCTGGGCACGGCGGCAGTGGCCACGGCCCCCGCCATCGCCACACCGCACCCGCTGGCCGGCGCCTGGCTGGTGGCCGCGGTGCATGCCGACTACTTTGCCAACCAGTACCAGCTGATGGTGGGCGACATGCCGCTGCGCGCGGCACTGCTGGGCTACGACCGCCGCCTGATCGCCGCCAGCGAAGAGGTGCACCTGGCCCCCGGCGAGCCGGTGCGTGCCGAGACCATCTTCGAGCGCTTCCTGCCGGCGCAGGAGCAGGGCCGCTTCGAAGGCGCGGGGGTGGATGGCGCGCCGGTGCTGGCCACCTTCCGCCTGGCGCGCCGCCATGCGCTGGTGCTGGTGGCCGAGGTGCCGCAGGCCGCGGTGGCGGCGCAGATGGCGCGCGTGCTGCGCGCCACCGGCGCGGCCACGCTGGGTGTGCTGCTGGTCATCCTGGCGCTGGGCGCCCTGGCCTGGCGCAGCCTGCGCGGCCATGCCCAGGTGCGCGCCCGGCTGGCACGCGCGCACGGCCGCATGGCGGCCCAGCATGCCTTCACCGAGCGCCTGTTCGAGCTGTGCCCGGTGCCCATGGTGGTGAAGGACGCCGAGGGCCGCTTCGTGCAGGTGAACAAGGCCTTCACCGCGCTCACCGGCCTGTCACCCGAGCGCGTCATCGGCCGCACCATGCGCCGGCTGTATCCGGCCCACCTGGCCGCGCCGGTGGACGCGCAGGAGCGCCTGGCGCTGGCACAGCGCCAGCCGGCCAGCTTCGAGCAACCGCTGCTGGATGCCGACGGCCTGCCGCGCGATGTGCTGATGCGCGTGACGCCCTATACCGGCGAGGACGGCCGCGTGGCCGGCCTGATCGGCTGCCTGACCGATGTCAGCGAGTTCCGCGAGGCCGAGGTGCGCACCCAGCAGGCGCGGTTGGCCGCCGAGCGCGCCAACAGCGCCAAGAGCGAGTTCCTGGCCAACATCAGCCACGAACTGCGCACGCCGCTGCAGAGCATCGTGGGCTACTCGGAACTGGGCCTGACCCGCACCACCGGCGACCGCCGGCTGCAAACCATGTTCGGCGACATCCATGCCGCCGGCAACCGCATGCTGGCGCTGGTGAACAACCTGCTGGACCTGTCGCGACTGGAATCCACCGTGGGCCATATCCGCCTGCAGCCGGTGGACCTGGCGCCGGCCCTGCTGGCCGTGCGCGCTGAACTGCAGCCGCTGGCCGGGCGCCGTGGCATCCACCTGGCGCCGCCGCCCAACCCGCAGCCCCTGTGGACGCTGGCCGATCCGGTGCGCCTGCAGCAGGTGCTGCGCAACCTGCTGGCCAATGCGATCCGCTTCGCCCCCGAGGCCAGCGACGTGGCCATCGACTGGCGCACCACGCCCGAGGGCCGCCACATCATCAGCGTGCGCGATTGCGGCCCCGGCATTCCCGACGACGAGCTCGACTCGATCTTCGGCGCCTTCGTGCAATCGTCGCGCACCAAGAGCGGCGCCGGTGGCACCGGCCTGGGCCTGGCCATCTGCCGCAAGATCGTGCAGGCCCACCGCGGCCGCATCCGCGCCAGCAATGCGCCGGGCGGCGGCGCGGTGTTCGAGATCCGGCTGCCGGCCATCGAGCCGCCAGGTGATGACGAGAGCCAGGCCGGCCATGCGCCGGCCGGTCAGGCGGCCAAGGTGGTGGGACATGCCGGCAAGCCGGGCATGGCCGGCATGTTCGATGCTGCCGGCCCGACCGATGCGGCCGGCCGCGATCAGCCGGCCTCTGGCGCCGCCAACGACCCGTCGGCGGCCATGCAAGCGGCCAGCGCGTCGTCTGGCGCAGCGGCACGCCGGCCGTCGATCACGCCCTGACGGTCGGCCGGGCTGCGGTTCTGGCTGAGCTTGAACTTGCCACGCAGGCTCTGCACCGGAATCTCGATGGCCACGATGGCGCGCAGCATCGCCGCCAGGTAGTCGGCCGGCGCATCGGCCACCGCCCAGGGCTGCGGCAGCGGCGCCTCGTGCCAGGCGGTCAGGCGCCCGACCACGTCGCGCACCGCGTCGGCATCGTCGATGGCCTGCAGCGTGCCGCGGGCCTGCACCATGGCGTAGTTCCAGGTGGGCACCACCTTGCCGTGCTCGGCCTTGGCCGGGTACCAGCCGGGCGACACATAGCCCTGCGGCCCCTGGAACACCACCAGCACCTCACGCCCCTGCGCCGCCTGCCACAGCGGGTTGGCGCGCGCCACGTGGGCCAGCAGCCGGCCCTGCGGCCGCGCGGCATCGGGTGGCTCGTACAGGAACGGCAGGGCATCGGCCACCGGCGCACCGTCAGGCCCGGGCGTGACCAGCAGGCCCAGCGGGTGGGCCTGCATCAGCGCCTGCAGCGCCTCGGGGCGGGCCTCGTCGAAGTGGCGGGGCAGGTACATCAGGCGCGCTCCGGCTGCTCGGGGTCGAGCTGTGGCTCGCAGCGCACGTCGCAGCGCACCGAGTTGGCGATGAAGCAGGCCGCGTGGGCCGCATGGTGCAGGCGCCGCACCTCGGCCGCGTCGGGCTGGCGCGCACCGGCCCAGCGCACCCGCGGGCGCAGGCTCACCTCGGTCATGGCCAGGCGGCCCTGGGCATCGGTGGCCAGCACGCCCTGGGCCTGGTCGCGGTAGTCGTCCACCACCCAACCGGCGCGGCAGGCCAGGTCCAGGAACCACAGCAGGTGGCAGCTCGACAGCGCGGCCACGAAGGCTTCCTCGGGATCGACGGCCGCGGCGTCCGACATCGGCAGCGGCACCACCTGCGGCGACGACGAGGCCGGCACCTCGATGCCGCCATCGAACAGCCAGCGGTGGGCACGGCTGTAGCGGCGGTCGGCAAAGGGCTGCGCGTGGCGCTGCCAGGCGATGGTGGCGGTGTAGTGGGACATCGGGCCGGGCTGCGGGTGGCGGGCGAAATGGCCCGCCAGCGTAACCAATTTTTCGCCGCACGCAAGGCGCCGAGAAGGCCCGGGCGGACGCCCGGCCGTGTCCGCTGCGCCTGGCGCGAGGCGACCGCGCCAGCCGGCGCGCTCAGTACAGCGTGAAGCTGGCCCAGTAGGCCACCGCGGCCACGAAGGCCGAGGCCGGGATCGTGAGCACCCAGGCCCACACGATGTTGCCGGCCACGCCCCAGCGCACCGCCGAGGCATTGCGCACCGAGCCCACGCCGACGATGGCGCCGGTGATGGTGTGCGTGGTCGACACCGGCACGCCCAGGCCGGTGGCCACGAACAGCGTGATCGCACCGCCGGTCTCGGCGCAGAAACCAC
>CAYPDO010000386.1:0-4925 GCA_964409495.1 uncultured Bordetella sp. | reverse complement strand
CCGCATCCGCAAGCTGGCGATGGGCCCCGAGTACGTGGGCGCATTTACCATCGGCGACCAGCTGCTGTGGGGCGCGGCCGAACCGCTGCGCCGCATGCTGCGCATCCTGATCGCGCAGTGATTCCGGGTTGGCGCGAGGTGAAACGGCGGCAATTCACGCCCCAAGCGTGATGGCTGTCGTGTGACGGGTGGTTACCGGAGACGGGAACCACCCGTTGTCGCATGGCAACATCGCGGGTTGTGCGCGGCAGGGCAACTGCCGACGCAACACCGAACGTCAGACAATGCATGAGCTTGTCAGCGTATCTGCCTGATGCTATTGTGGTTTCGCGCATCCGGGGTTGGGTTCGGGTGTCCGATCAGGGCCTGACAATCACCCCTGGCGGCGCTGCTGACTGGCAGTGCCCCGATGCTGTTGTGGAGATGCCTTGAACAACCGCCCCCTTTTCGCCGCCCGCACCGCGCTGGCCCTGGCCGCTGCTGCGGCCCTCGGTGCTGCGCCGCTCGACGCATCGGCCGTCGGCCTGGGGCGTCTGTCGGTGCAGTCTGCCCTCGGCGAGGGCATGCGCGCCGAGATCGACATCACCAGCCTGGCGCCAGAGGAGGCCTCCACGCTGAACGTGCGCGTGGCCTCGCCTGAGGCCTACCGTGCCGCCGGTGTCGACTACAACGCGGTGCTGGGGGGCGTGCAGGCGTCGGTGGTGCGGCGTGATGGCCGTGCCTATGTGCGCCTGACCGGCGACCGTGCCGTGCAGGAGCCCTTCGTCGAGGTGATTCTCGAGGTCAACTCCAGCGCCGGCCGCCTGGTGCGCGAGTACACCCTGCTGTTCGATCCGCCCGGCAGCCGCAACGCCCCGCCGCCCGCGCCGGCTGCCGTGGCACCGGTGATTGCGGCCGCGCCCCGCCCAGCGCCCGAAGCGGCTCCGGCCCCGGCCGCGCGCACTGCGCCAGCGCCGCGCCCGGCGCCGGCCTCGCCGCCGGCCCAGGTGGCTGAACGTGTCGAACGCGCTGAACGGCCGCGGCCGCCGGCGCCCGCCGCGGTGGCCACCGCACCCCGCCCGGCGCCGATGCCGGCCGGACCGGGCGCCGCCGAGCACGCGGTGCGCCCCGGTGAATCGCTCAGCCGCATTGCCGCGCGCACGGTGCCCACCGGCGTGTCGCTCGACCAGATGCTGGCCGGGCTGTACCGCGCCAACCCTGACGCCTTCATCAAGGACAACATCAACCGCCTGCGTGCAGGCGCGGTGTTGAAGCTGCCCACGGCCGACACGCTCCAGGCCATCCCGGCTGCCGAGGCCCGGCGCATCATCATTGCGCAGAGCGCAGACTTCGGCGCCTATCGCAGCAAGCTGGCCGCCGAGGCGCCGCCGGCCCCGGCCCAGACCGCCCCGGCGCGCCAGGCCCAGGGCAGCGTGCAGACCACGGTCGACGATCGCAAGCAGGCCGCCGCGCCCACGCCCGACAAGCTCAAGCTCAGCAGCGGTGCGGTCAAGGCCAATGCGCCCGAGGTGCAGGCCTCGCAATCCACCGAGCGCAAGGAGGCCGCCACCCGGGTGGCCGAGCTCACGCGCAACGTCGAAGAACTCAAGAAGCTGCAGCAGGGCACGGCCCAGGTGGCACCCGCCCCGGGCCCTGCCCCGGCCGCCGCGCTGCCAGCCCCAGCGCCGATGCCCGCGCCGGCCCCCGCGGCGCTTCCGCCCGCTCCGGCGCCGGTGGTGGCGGCTGCGGCCAGCAGCACCGCGCCGGTGCCGGTGGCTGCCGCGCTGCCGGCCAGCAAGCCGATGCTGCCCGCGGCGCCGCCGCCCGAGGTGCAGGCCGAAGGCGCCGGGCTGCTGGACAGCCTCACCGCCAAGCCCTGGCTGCTGCCGGGGCTGGGGGCGCTGGCCGTGGCCCTGGCCGCGCTGGTGGCCTGGCGCATGCGCCGCAAGCTCGACAAGTCCGGCTCGGAGACCTCGTTCCTCGAAAGCCGCATGCAGCCCGATTCGTTCTTCGGCGCCAGCGGCGGCCAGCGCGTCGACACGCGCGAGGCGTCGCCCAGCGGCGCCAGCTCGATGGGCTATTCGCTCAGCCAGCTCGATGCCATCGGCGATGTCGATCCGGTGGCCGAGGCCGATGTCTACCTGGCCTATGGCCGCGACCTGCAGGCCGAGGAAATCCTCAAGGAGGCCATGCGCGCCACGCCCGACCGGCTGGCGGTGCGCACCAAGCTGCTCGAGGTGTATGCCAAGCGCCGCGACACCAAGGGCTTCGAGCTGCTGGCCACCCAGCTGTATGCGCTGACCAAGGGCATGGGCAACGACTGGTCCCGCGCACAGGAGCTGGGCCTGCAGATCGACCCCGACAACCAGCTCTACCAGCCGGGCGGTCACCCCGAGGAGATCATCCTCGACGGCGAGCGCGTGGTCGTCGAGCCCTTGTCGGCCACCACCCAGCCGCATGCGCTCACCCACGGGCACAGCACGCTGTCGCCCGAAGACCCGGCGGCCCAGCCCACGCAGCCGCACAGCGTGGACCTGGATCTCGACCTGGATCTCGACCTCGATCTCACCGGCCCCGGCGACCTGCCCACCCAGCCGGCCGAGATGACCCAGCCGCTGGCACCCAGCCTGCAGCGCCCGGCCGACAACGGGCTGGACTTCGACTTCGGCACGCGCACCCAGGTGCCGCCGCGCACACCGGCGCCCAGCGCGGCGCGCGCCGACCTCGATTTCGACTCGCTGTCGATGTCGCTCGACGAGCCGGCGGCCGACCGCACCCAGACCATGGTCTCGGTGCGCAGCGGCGGCACGCCGGGCTTCGGCGATTCACGCCTGGACCCGCACGACACCTCGCCCACCGCGCCCGGCCATCTCGAGCACCTGCTGCCCGAAGACACCGATCCGCTCGCGCGCAAGCTCGAACTGGCCGAAGAGTTCCGCCAGATCGGCGATCTGGAAGGCGCCCGCGACCTGGTGGCCGAGGTGGTGGCCAAGGCCCAGGGCACGCTGCGCGCCAAGGCGCAGGCGATGCTCGACAGCCTCGGGTGAGTGCGGGCGTTCAGCGCATTGCGCTGGGCGTCGCCTACCGCGGCACGGCCTACCGCGGCTGGCAGAGCCAGCCCGGCGGCGGCACGGTGCAGGATGCACTGCAGGCCGCGCTGAGCCAGTTTGCCGATGCGCCGATCAGCGTGGTGTGCGCCGGGCGCACCGATGCCGGCGTGCATGCCTTCAACCAGGTGCTGCACCTTGACAGTCCGGTGTCGCGCGAGCCCTTCTCGTGGCTGCGCGGCACCAACCGCTACCTGCCCGCTGACATCGGCCTGCAATGGTGCCAGCCGGTCGACGACGACTTCCACGCGCGTTTCTCGGCCACCGGCCGGCGCTATCGCTACCTGCTGCTCGAGTCGGCCCTGCGCCCGGCACTTGAGGGGGGGCAGGTGGGCTGGACCTTTCGCCCGCTGGATGGCGAGGCCATGCGCGCCGGTGCCGCACACCTGATCGGCGAGCACGACTTCTCGTCTTTCCGCGCGGCCGAGTGCCAGGCGAAAAGCCCGGTGAAGACGCTGCGTGCAATCCACATCACGCGCCGTGGCGAGCCAGGGCGGGCCTACTGGCGTTTCGACTTCGATGGCAGCGCCTTCCTGCACCACATGGTGCGCAACATCATGGGCTGCCTGGTGGCCATCGGCAGCGGGCGCCAGCCGCCGGGCTGGCTGGCCGAGGTGCTGGCCGCGCGCCACCGCGATGCCGCGGCACCCACCTTTGAGGCAGATGGCCTGTATTTCGCCGGCGCCGACTACGATGCCCGTCACGGCATCCCCACCCACACGCCGGCGATGGACTGGTTCCCATGACCCAACCTCTGACCCAACGCACCCGCATCAAGATCTGCGGCCTCACGCGCGAGGCCGATGTCGATGCCGCGGTGGCCAGCGGCGCCGACGCGATCGGCTTCGTGCTGTACGCCCGCAGCCCGCGTGCGGTGACCGTGGCCCGTGCGGCGGAACTGGCGCGACGCCTGCCGCCCTTCGTGACCCCGGTGCTGCTGTTCGTCAATGCCACGCCGGCCGAGGTGGCTGCGGCGGTGGCGGCGGTGCCGCATGCGCTGCTGCAGTTCCATGGTGACGAGAGCCCGGCCGACTGCGACGCCGCCCAGCGCCCCTACCTAAGGGCCGCGCGCATGGCGCCGGGCTTTGCTTTGCTAGACTTCGCCCGCGCATTCGCGAACGCTGCCGGCATCCTGCTCGACGCCCATGTCGAGGGCTACGGTGGCGGTGGAAAGGCCTTCGATTGGTCACTCGTACCTCTCAACGTCGCCCGTCCGGTCGTTTTGTCTGGTGGGTTGAATCCTGCAAGCGTGATCGATGGGATCCTGCAGGTCAGGCCCTGGGCGGTTGACGTCTCGTCCGGCGTCGAAGCCGGCAAGGGCCAGAAGGACGCGGCGCTGATGCGTCAGTTCTGCGAAGCGGTGCGCGAGGCCGATGCCCGCATCGCCGACGAAGCCGGCTGAGCGTCCGCCCGCCCATCCAGACCCGTGACGGGCAGCCGCTGCCCGTCTCCATCTTCCCGGCTGCTGTCGTGCCACGCCTGCCGTGCACGCAGCAGCCCTTTCGGATCACCGACATGATCGACTACCAGCAACCCGATGCCCACGGGCATTTCGGCCCGGTCAACGGCCTGAACTATGGCGGCAGCTTTGTTGCCGAGACCCTGGTGCATGCGCTCGACGAGCTCAATGCCGCCTATGCGCATTACCAGCAGGATCCCGAGTTCATCGCCGAATTCCAGCGTGAGCTCAAGTACTTCGTCGGGCGGCCCAGCCCGGTGTATCACGCGGCGCGCCTGTCACGCGAGATCGGCGGCGCACAGATCTTCCTCAAGCGCGAGGACCTGAACCACACCGGCGCGCACAAGGTCAACAACACCATCGGCCAGGCGCTGCTGGCC
>CAYPDO010000385.1:0-4941 GCA_964409495.1 uncultured Bordetella sp. | reverse complement strand
GTGAGCGTCTGGCCGTCCCATCTTGAACGTCACCTATGCGCCTCGGACGATGGTGCCCACCAATTCGAACAGGTGGGCACCTATGCAACCCAGATCCCAGAGGCGCGTGCACGGCGCCGAGTTCAAGGCGCAGGTGCTGGCAGAGTGCCAGCAGCCCGGCGCGTCGGTGGCGGCCATCGCACTGGCACATGGCCTGAACGTCAACCTGCTGCGTAAGTGGCTGGTCGGCCGCGGCATCAAGCGCACTGGGCTGGCCGCGCCAAGGATGGTGGCGTGCAGAGCGGACGCCGACGGCACGTCGGCAGCGCCGCTGCAGTTCATCCCGGTGGAGATCGCGCCTGCGCCCATCTCCGCACCCGTCACGCCCGAAGCATCCGAGCCGCCGGCGGCCGAGATCCATGTCGAGCTGACCCGCGGCGCGACACAGCTGTCGGTCCGCTGGCCATCAGCCCAGGCCGACGCTTGCGCTGCCTGGTTGCGCGAACTGACGGCCGTGGCGTTAAAGGACTGACCGGCGCCATGATCAAGATCGACGCGCTGTGGCTGTGCAGCCAGCCGCAGGACATGCGCGCCGGTGCCGACCGGCTGCTGACGGTGGTGGTCAACACGCTGGGCGAAGCCCGCGCGCACCACGGGTACCTCTTCGCCAATGCGCGCGCCAGCCGGCTCAAGCTGCTCGTGCACGACGGCTTCGGCGTGTGGTGCGCCACGCGGCGGTTGCACACCGGCCGCTTCGTCTGGCACACGCCCGAGGCAGGTTCGGCTTCACCCGCATTGCAGCTCACCATCCAGCAGTTCGAGGCGCTGACGCTGGGTCTGCCCTGGCAGCGCTTGGGCGAGTTGGCCACCATCCGCCGCTGCTGATCGAGTGCCCGATGGCCGGCGGGCCGTTGACATCGCAAGTGCCGATGGCGCTGCGCTGCCCGGTGCGGCACCATGCTGCGCATGCCGGTTGACGCTGCCGACGCCATCGATCTGACGAGCCTGCCGGCCGAGGTGGCCACGCTCATCGAGCGGCTGCAACAGCAGGCCCAGGCCGATGCGCAGGAACTGGCGCGGCGCGAGCGCGAGATCGCGCTGGCGCGCGTCAAGATCGACAAGCTGAACTTCGAGCTCGCACGCTTCAAGCGCTGGAAGTTCGGCGCCAAGACCGAGGCCATGACGGCCGAGCAGCGGCTGCTGTTCGCCGACGTCATGGCCGAGGACGAGGCCAGCCTGCGCGCCAAGCTGGCCGAGTTGCAGAAGGAGTTGCCCGAGACACCCAAGACGCCCAAGGCACCACCCCGCCGGCCACGTCGCCAGGCACTGCCCGAGCACCTGGAGCGCGTCGAACACCGCCACGAGCCCGAGGACACCACCTGCCCGAGCGCCGGCTGCGGCCGCCCGATGCAGCGCATCGGCGAGGACGTCAGCGAGAAGCTGGACATCATCCCGGCGAAGTTCTTCGTACACCGGCACATCTACGGAAAGTGGGCGTGCAAGTGCTGCCAGCTGCTGCGCCAGGAGCCGGCCGAGCCCGATGTCATCGACGGTGGCATCCCGGCTGCCGGCCTGGTGGCGCACACGCTGATCAGCCGCTTCGTCGACCACCTGCCGTACTACCGGCAGTCACCGATCAACGCCCGCTCGGGCGTGTACACGCCGCGCTCGACGCTGGCTTCGTGGGGCGGCGCCGGCGGCGCGTCACTGGAGCCACTGTTCGACTTGCTGCGGCGCTTCATCCTCAGCTGCCCGGTGCTGCACGCCGACGAGACGCCGCTGCGGCTGCTGGACCCGGGTGCGGGCAAGACGAAGAAGGTCTATGTCTGGGCCTGGGCGCGCAGCCACCACGATCCACACCCGGGCGTGGTCTACGAGTTCTGCCTGGGCCGCGGGGCGCAGTACCCGCTGGCCTTCCTTGGCGGCAAGGGGCCTCCGTCGCCTGAACCGGTGTGGCACGGCACCCTGGTGACCGACCAGTGCGCCAGCTACAACAGCGTGCTCGATGCCAAGGTCTACCCGCAGCGCAAGGCGGCGGCGTGCGCTGCGCATGCGCGACGCCGCTTCGAGGAACTCAGCCGCGGCCACCACAGCGCCAGCGCGGTGGCCACCGAGGCGATGCTGCGCTGGACCCGGATCTACCGGGCCGAGGCCGCCTACGCCGACATGGGCTACGACGAGCGTCGGCAGGCCCGGCAGGTGCTCAGCCGGCCGCTGTGGGAGGAGTTCGAGGTGTGGCTGAAGCTGCAGCGCACCCAGGTGCCGGGCGGCACCAAGATCGCCGAAGCGATCGACTACAGCCTGAACGCCTGGAAGGCACTGACGCTGCACCTGGACGACGGGGTCGTGCCCATCGACAACAACCTGATCGAGCGGCAGATCAAGCCCTGGAAGCTGGGCGCGAAGAACTGGCTGTTCGCCGGCAGCGCGCTGGCCGGGCAGCGCGCGGCGGTGGTGATGAGCCTGGTGCAGTCGGCCAAGCTCAACGGCGTGGACCCGTGGGCCTACCTGCGCGACGTGCTGGCGCGCATCCATACGCATCCAAGCCACCGGCTGGAAGAACTGCTGCCGCACCGCTGGCGGCCGGCATGACGATGGGACGGCTCACGCAGTGGGCGGTGATCGAGGCCGACGTCGCCGTACGCCGCATGGGCCACGACCAGAAGGTGCGCCTGGCTGACGAGATCTACGCCCAGCAGCCCAATATGCTGGCCTCGTTCCTGGCGCTGCCGGGCATGGGGGTGGACATGGCGCAGTTGGAGTTGGCGCTGCACGTCCTGTTCGTTACCTTCCAGGCGATGAAGCTCAGCGGCCACCAGTGGCCGCTGGTCACCGAGGACATCCAGGACGGCTGCCTGCAGCGCCTGACGGCCCGTGCGCGCTTCAACGAAGGGCTGCCGCAAGAACTGGCGACCAAGCTCGTCCAGGAGTTCCACACCGAGCACGCCGAGCGCTACCTGCTGGCCTTCGTCTACAGCTGGCTCGACGAGCACGACCTGATGGCCGTGCGCACCGAGGCGGAGAAGTACCTGATGATGGCCGCGCTCAACCTGGTGGAGTGCGTCGCCTTCGTCGGCGCCGTCAAGCCAACGCGATAGCCGGCGGGCAAGGCCGTCCGTCAAGATGGGACGGCCAGACGCTCACGCATGAGGCGCTCAAGGCCGCGATAGGTCGATCCGTGAGCATTCCCATGGCGGACGACCAAGACGCGAGGCTTGCCCGGTTGGCATCAGTCGCCCTGGCGGCGATTTCCGGTGCTGAGGCTGGACCGGCTGAGCGCGCGCATGTGGCGGGTTGAAGGGCTCGCAGCCTCATGCTGTCTCGCCAGTGCGCCGTCAATTGCGCAAACGGTCTGCGCCAGGAGCGCGCCGGGGCCGGGCCGGGCTCCAAGTCCTCAAGGGCGAGGTCAATGGGCGCGGTCAGTTCCAGATAGTCCTGGCCGAGGACGCCTGACCCTGCGGGGCAGGGCGCCTGGCGACCCTGCGGTCAGCTCTACCAGCGCGCCGGGCAACCATCGGTGAGTACCTGGCCAAGGCGCTTCTGCGACGCCCGGCCGCGGGACGGTGATTGATTAGGGCTCACCTTAGGAGAACGCAGCCCGGCGGCTGGCCGTCGATAGCGATTGCCATATCCACGGCAGCCGCCGACCTACGCCAGCGCATCGGCATCGTGCCGCAGCACTCCACCATCCCCTACACCAAATCCGGCTACCGTGCAGAAGACTTGACCTCATCGTGGTGGTGATGCGGCTCAACGCCTGCGAAACGACCGGGCCGACATCGCCTTCATGGCAGGCCCCGAATGGCCTTCAAGAGGGACGCCCTGGAATACAGAGAGAGAGATAGAGAGGGGGCGACACATACTTTGATCGTGCCCACATTCGCACTTCTTCCGACCAGCACCGACAGAACTATGCCGCGGGTGCCATCCAGCAGCACCCGACGCCAAATTCGCGCTGAAGGCTGCAGCTCTGTGAACCAATTGCACATTGGCAAGCACGCTACCGGTAGTGCTTGAGAGGCATGCCCCCCCCAGATATAGTGGCCCTTCATCCTACAATGGGTGCTGCAAGCAATGCTTCAGTTCTGAAGTGGCGATCGGGAAGCAATGTTTCATATTCACCGGCCCATAAAGGCGAAGACCTCGAAGCCCTGGCAGGCGACGAGGTCATCTATTGCAACTACAGTCCGTGGCAGGGCACCCCAATGAAGGAGTTGAGCTAACGAGAAGTACACGCAATCAACGTCCACTCCGCGCCGAGACGGCATTGCGATCATCTCTAAACGCGAGTGTAGCCGTCTAAACAGCCTTGAGTCCATTGATCCGCCCAAGTCTCGATGAAGCGGTCACGATCGGTTTTAGTCAGGAGCGGCGTTCAACACCTCACGATATCTGCACATGACGCTTTTCTTTCCACCTGCCTCCAAGATCTCCGGCGTGCTCGCCGCAAGCGACACCTACCCCGTGGCCGCGAGCCTAGTCCTCGTCGCTCTCTACATCTGGCGCCGCAAGGACGACAATGACAAGGACAAGTGACGCAGCCGCTGACTCGTTGAGTGCGCGCTGCAGCGCTTCAACCAACGGCCGCCCTGGCTCACCTTGGGGCGGCCCTTTTTCATGAGCCCCTGAATCCCTTGTCAGGCTTCGGCGGGTCGCTGCACAGCGGCTGCAGGCGACTCACGACCGCGGTCCCAACGCCGACCTGATCGTGTTGTCCGCGCCCAATTATGAGGTTTTATGAAAAATTATGTCGTTTGAATTCAACGGCTTATGAAGCGACAAGGGGCGGCCGAAGCCGCCCATGGACACTGTGATCGATCGCTTGATACTTCAGCTGATCGCGAAGTCTTCGAGCTTCGCGCCGCTCAGGATCGCAGCCTTGAGCCATTTCGGCTGCAGGCCGCGGCCCGACCAGGTATCACCAGTCGCCTGGTTACGGAACTTCGGGGCCACCGTGCCACC
>CAYPDO010000384.1:0-4965 GCA_964409495.1 uncultured Bordetella sp. | reverse complement strand
CCACCATTTCGCGCTGGTCACGCTGTTCGAGATCATCGAGGTGGCCTCGCGCTCGGACCTCAAGTCCGATCTGCTGAAGGATCTGGACCGCCACCGCAACCAGCTGGGCGCGCTGCGCGACAACCCGCAGGTGCAGGGCCAGGCGCTGGAGGCGCTGATCGGCCGGCTCGACCAGGCCTTCGAACAGCTCAACGCCCAGGCTGGCAAGGCCGGCCAGGCGCTGGCCGCCAACGAATGGCTCACCAGCGTGAAGAGCCGCATCAACATTCCCGGCGGCACCTGCGAATTCGACCTGCCGGCCTACTACGCGTGGCAGCAGTTCGACGCCGCACGCCGCCGCCAAGACCTGCTGGGCTGGGTGAACACGCTGGCCCCGCTGGCCAGCGCGCTGCAACTGCTGCTGCAGCTGCAGCGCGAGAGCGGCGTGCCGCACATGGTGGCCAGCACCGGCGGCCAGTTCCAGCAAAGCCTGCCGGCCGGCCGCAGCTACCAGCTGCTGCGCCTGCGCATCGACGGCCAGGCCGGTTTCGTGCCCGAGATCACCGGCCACCGGCTGATGGTGTCGGTGCGCCTGATGCGCGTGGATGGCGAAGGCCGGCTGCGCCCGGCCGGCAGCGATGCGCCGTTCGAACTGACCCTGTGCGCCTGAGCGCTGGCATGAACCACAAGCCCACCGAAACCGCCGTCCGCCAGGTGCCCTGCCCGGCCTGCGGCCAGCCCGCCGTGTTTGCCCCGGCCAACCGCTGGCGGCCGTTCTGCAGCGAGCGCTGCCGCGTCGGCGACCTGGGCGCCTGGGCCAGCGAGCGCTACCGCGTGCCGGCCAGCGCCGCCCCCGACACCGACGAGACCGGCCCGCCCGCCACGCCCCTTCCGCCACGCAGCGACTGAACCCGCGGCCGCGCGCGGCCGCGCCGGCACCCCACCGTTCCGCAGGGCCCTGAGCGGCCGCACCGCGATGTCCGCCGTCCCCGCCGTCAACCCGCCAGCCGAATCCGCCCCACCGCCACCACCACCGCCGTCACCACGGGCGCGGCGCTGGCCGCGGCGCCTGCTGATCGGCGCCGGCCTGCTGCTGACGCTGGCGGCGCTGATCACCTGGGCGCTGCCGCCCGCGCTGTCGGCCCTGCTGCGGCATGAGCTGCCGCCCCGCCTGGGCGCGCTGCTGGGCCGCCCGGTCAGCGTGGGGGCGGTGCAGGTGCGGCCCTGGCAGCTGGCACTCACCATTGAACAGCTGCGTGTGGGTGCCGCCCCGCCCGCCGGTGCGGCCGCTGCCAGGCCCGCGCCGCCCCAGCTCGAACTGGGCCGTGTGACGCTGGAGCTGTCGGCCAGCGCACTGCGCCACCGCGCGCCGGTGCTGCAGTCGCTGCAGCTGCAATCGCTGCGCCTGCGTCTGGCGCGCACCACTGCTGGCGGCACCGACATCGACGACGTGCTGCAGCGCCTGAGCGCGCCGCCCGCGGCGCCGCAGGCCGCGGCCACCGAGCCGGCGCGCTTCGCGCTCTACAACCTGCGGCTCGACGATGGCCAGATCCAGCTCGACGACCACCGCAGCGGGCGCAGCCACCGCATCGAGGCGCTGTCGCTGGGCCTTCCCTTCCTGTCCAACCTGCCGGCCGACGTGGCCGTGCACACCGAGCCGCGCCTGGCCTTGCGCATCGACGGCACGGCCATCGACAGCGGCGGCAAGGCCCTGCCCTTTGCCCAGACCCGCCAGGCCACGCTGAACCTGGGCTTCGACGGCCTGAACCTGGCCCCCTGGCTGGCCTACCAGCCGGCCACGCTGCCGCTGCGCGCCAGCGGCGGGCGGCTGTCCACGCGCCTGAGCCTCGATTTCAGCCAGCCGCCGCAGGGTGCCCCGCAGCTGGTGCTGCGCGGCACGCTGCGGGTGGACGACCTGGCCCTGCAGGCACGCGACGGCGCGCCGCTGGCGGCCTGGAAGCAGCTGTCGCTCGAGCTGCAGGACGTGCAGCCGCTGGCCCGCCGTGTGGCCCTGGGCACGCTGCGCCTGGACGGCCCCCAGCTCACACTCAGCCGCGCGGCCGACGGCCGCCTGAACTGGCAGCGCCTGGCCGATGGCGTGGCCACGGCCCGCCCGGCGGGTGCAGCGGCCAGCGCTGCGGCCGGCGACACGCCCGGCGCACCACCGCGTGCCGCCGCCGGCAGCACGGCCACGCCAGCCGCACCGCCCACCCAGGCAACACCGGCCGCGGCGCCGGGTGACTGGCAGCTTTCGCTGGCCCGGCTGCAGGTGCAGGGCGGCCGGATCGACTGGCGCGATGCCACGCTGGCCGCCTCGCCACGCCAGGCGCCGCCGCACTGGCAGCTGGCCGGGCTGACGCTGCAGGCCGGCCCGCTGCGCTGGCCCGCGCCGCCGCCAGTGCCGGCCACGCTGGCCGCCACGCTGCAGCGTGACGGCCAGCCCCTGGGCCAGCTGGCGCTGCAGGCGCAGGCCGGCCCGCGTGCGGCCCAGGCCACGCTCACGCTCACCGATCTCTCGCTGGCCGCCGCCGCACCCTACCTGGCGCCGGTGCTGCTGCCCCAGCTCGGTGGGCGCCTGAGCGGCCAGGCGCAGCTCGACTGGGCGGCCGGGCCCGACGCACCACGCCTGAGCCTGGCGCTGCCCGTGGTGCGCATCGACCAGCTGGCCCTGCGCGCCCCCGCCACCCGCGGCGCCCGCCCCGGCCCGCTGGCCGGCTGGCAGCGCCTGACGCTGCAGGATGCGCGCATCGACCTGCTGGCGCGCCGGGCCAGTCTGGGCCGGGCCACGCTGACCGCGCCGCAGCTCAACCTGCAGCGCAGCGCCGAAGGCCCGCTGGACCTGGCAGCGTGGCTGCGCCAGCCGCCAGCCAGCCGACGCGCGCCGGCCTCTGCGCACACCACAACACCCGCCGCCGCCACGCAGGCCACCTCGGCACACGCCACCACCAGCGCGCCGGCGCCCGGCCCAACCGCCGGCTGGCAGTTCCGGCTGGGCGAGCTGGCCATTGATGGCGGCCGTCTGCAGTTCAGCGATCTGGGCGTCAACGATGCCCCCGGCGCCCCCTTGCGCCTGGCGGTGGAAGCGCTGCGCGTGCGCCTGCGCCAGGCGCAGTGGCCGGCCGAGCCGCGGCAGGCGCCAATGCGCGTGCAGATTGACGCGCGCGTCGGCGTGCCCGGCGACGCCCAGGCCGAGGGCGCCGCACCGGCCGGCCGCGGCCGCACCGCGCCCCTTGGCGGCGAGTGGCACTGGGCCGGCCGCGTGGCGCTGGCGCCGCTGCGAGTGGACGGGCGCCTGCGGGCCAGCCGCCTGCCGCTGCACCTGGCCGAGCGCTACGCCGCCGCGGCGCTGGGCCCGCTGACCCTGCTGCATGCCGACGCCAGCCTGGACGGCCGCCTGGCGCTGCGCGAGCAGCCCGAGGGCTGGCAGCTGGAAACGCAAGCCGACCTGCGCATCGACGATCTGCAACTGCACACCCGGCCCGACGCCGGTGGCCGGCTCGACGCCGCCAGCGAGCTGCTGAGCTGGCAATCGCTGGCGCTGGGCGGCCTGCAGTTCACGCTGGCGCCCGGCACGCGGCCACGCCTGGCGGTGGCCGAGGCCGAGCTGACCGATTTCTACAGCCGGCTGGTGATCACCGAGGAGGGCCGCTTCAACCTGCGCGACGTGGCGGCCCGCCCCGCCGACGCAGCCGCCAGTGCAAGCGGCGCGGCGTCTGCCCCCGCAGCCGCACCCATCGCCGCCGCCAGCGCCCCGGCCGCGCTGCCGATCGACCTGGACATCGGCGGCACCCGCCTGGTCAATGGCCGCATCGACTTCACCGACCGCCTGATCCGCCCGAATTACAGCGCGCGGCTGTCTGCGCTGAACGGCCGGCTGGGCGCACTGCGCTCGGGCACGCGCGAGATGGCCACGCTGGCGCTGTCGGGCCGCGCGGCCGATACCGCCACGCTGGAGATCAGCGGCCAGCTCAACCCCACCGCCCAGCCGCTGGCGCTGGATATCCGCGCCCGCGCCAGCGATCTGGAGCTGGCACCGCTGTCGCCCTACGCCGGCAAGTACGCCGGCTATGCCATCGAGCGCGGCAAGCTGAGCATGGATGTCAGCTACAAGATCGAGCCCGACGGCCGGCTGGACGCGAAGAACCAGGTGATCCTGAACCAGCTCACCTTCGGCGAGCGTGTCGAATCGCCCGACGCCACCCAGCTGCCGGTGCGCCTGGCCATCGCGCTGCTGAAGGACCGCCACGGCGTCATCGACATCAACCTGCCGGTCTCGGGCAGCCTCGACGACCCGCAGTTCAGCGTCGGCGGGCTGATCTTCAAGGTCATCGTCAACCTGCTGGGCAAGGCGCTCACCGCGCCGTTTTCGCTGCTCAGCGGCGGCAGCGGGCCCGACATCAGCCAGGTGCAGTTCGAGCCCGGCCTGGCCCAGGTGGCGCCGGCCGGCCAAGCCGTGCTGGACCGCGTGGCCCAGGCCCTGATCGACCGCCCGGCGCTGCAGATGACGGTGGCCGGCGTGGCCGATCCGGTGAGCGAACGCGCGGCCTGGCAGGCCGCCACGCTGGAGGCGCGGCTGCAAGCCGAGCGGCGCCGCGCCCAGTTGCGCAGCGGGGCAGCCGCCACACCAGCGCCGGCCGGGCCCACGCCAGCGCTCAGCGGCGACGAACGCACCCGGCTGCTGCGCGAGCTGTACCGCAACACCGCCCTGCCCGACAGGCCGCGCAACCTGATCGGCCTGCTGCGCGAGCTGCCGGCGCCCGAGATGGAGGCGCGGCTGAAGGCGGCGATGGTGGTCAGCACCGACCTGATGCGCGAGCTGGCGCTGCAGCGCGGCCTGGCCGTGCGCGATGCGCTGGTGGCGCGCGGCCTGCCGGCCGAACGCCTGTTCCTGGCCGCGCCGCTGCTGCGCGCATCGGGCGAAGACGACCCCGCCTGGGTGCCCAGCGTCAAGCTCACGCTGGCCCTGCCCTGAGCCCCGGGCCCGCC
>CAYPDO010000383.1:0-4978 GCA_964409495.1 uncultured Bordetella sp. | reverse complement strand
AACGCGCGCTGTTCAGGCAGGTGAAGGGCCCCTTGAGCCCACGCACCTCGGGGAAGGCGTTCTCCTCGGGCACGAAGACCGCGTCCATGACGATCTCGCCGGTGATGCTGGCACGCAGGCCCACCTTGCCCTTGATGGCGGGCGCGCTCAGGCCCTTCATGCCCTTGTCGAGGATGAAGCCGCGGATCTGGCCGCCGTCGTCCTTGGCCCAGACGACGAAGACATCGGCGATCGGCGAGTTGCTGATCCACATCTTGCTGCCGGTGAGGCTGTAGCCGCCGGGCACGGCCTTGGCGCGCGTGACCATGCTGCCGGGGTCGCTGCCGTGGTTGGGCTCGGTGAGGCCGAAGCAGCCGATCCACTCGCCGGTGGCGAGCCTGGGCAGGTACTTCTGCTTCTGCGCCGGGGTGCCGAATTCGTTGATCGGCACCATCACCAGCGAGCTCTGCACGCTCATCATGCTGCGGTAGCCCGAGTCCACGCGCTCCACCTCGCGCGCCACCAGGCCGTAGCACACATAGTTCAGGCCGGCGCCGCCATAGGCCTCGGGGATGGTGGCGCCCAGCAGGCCCAGGCTGCCCATCTCGTTGAAGATGGCGCGGTCGGTGCGCTCGTGGCGGAAGGCCTCGGTCACGCGCGGCAGCAGGCGCTCCTGGCAGTAGGCGCGGGCGGCATCGCGCACCGCGCGTTCGTCGGCGCTGAGCTGCGAATCCAGGTGCAGCGGGTCATCCCATTGGAACTTGGCGGAAGTGGCGGCCATGGCGTTGTCTCGTCTTTGGGGCAGTCAGGATGGCGCCGATTGTGGTGGCGGGATGAATAGCTGTCTAATATTGATTGCCGATTGATCAATTCGAACTGCGAATTCATGGAACTGCGCCACCTGCGCTGCTTTGTCGCGCTGGCCGAGGAGCGGCACTTCGGCCGCGCCGCCGCCCGCCTGGCCATGACCCAGCCGCCGCTGACCACCGCCATCCAGCAGCTGGAGGCGTCGGTGGGTGCGCGCCTGTTCGAGCGCAACAGCCGCGGCGTGGCCATCACCGCCGCCGGTGCGGCATTGCTGCCGCGTGCACTGAGCCTGCTGGAGCAGGCGGCACTGGCGGCGCGCGAGGCGCGCGAGGTGGGCCAGGGCCTGGCCGGCAGCCTGCGCGTCGGCTTTGCCGGCACGGTGCTCTACCGCGGCCTGCCGCAGGTGCTGCGCGATTTCGCAGCCGCGCACCCGCGCCTGCGGCTCAGCCTGCACGAGCTGAGCTCGGCCGAGCAACTGGCCGAGCTGGCGCAGGACCGGCTCGACCTGGGCTTTGTGCACACGCCGCGCGTGCCGCCGGGCTTTTCGCAGATCCTGCTGTCCAGCCAGGCTTTCATGGCCTGCCTGCCGAGCGGGCATGCACTGGCCGGTGACGGGGGCGAGGCTGCGCCGCCGCTGGATCTGCGCCAGCTGGCCGGCGAGCCCTTCGCGCTGATCATGCGCGCGGTGTCACCCGACTACCACGACCGCATCCTGGCGGCGTGCGCCGAGGCCGGCTTCGAGCCCGAGCCACACTTTGCGCTGCGCCACTGGCTCAGCGTGGTATCGGTCATCGCCCAGGGCCTGGGCGTGGGCCTGGTGCCAGCCGCGCTGCAGCAGGCCGGCCTGCCGGGCGTGTGCTTTCGCCCGCTGGCCGCGCCGCTGGCGCCCTACGACACGCACTGCCTGTGGCGCACGCAGCGCGACCTGGCGGCGCTGCAGGCCTTTCTGGACACCGTGCGGCAGGTGGCCGTCGGCTGAACCGACGCTGGATCAGGCCAGCTGGTCGAACAGCGTCGACAGGATGCCCAGACCTTCGTGCAGCAGTTCGTCCGACGCGGTCAGCGGCACCAGGATGCGGATCACGTTGGCATGCACACCGCACGACAGCAGGATCAGCCCGGCCTGCGCCGCGCCCTTCACCACCGCCGAGGTCAGTGCGGCGTCGGGGCGCTGCGGATCGCCGTCCTGGCACAGCTCGATGGCGATCATGGCGCCCAGGCCGCGCACATCGGCAATCACCTTGTGCTTCGCCGCGATGGCTTTCAGGCCGTCGGTCAGCAGCGCGCCCACGGCGCGGCTGCGCGCCAGCAGATCGTCGCGCTCGAAGGCTTCCAGCACCGCCAGCGCGGCGGCCGTGGCCAGCGGGTTGCCGGCATAGGTGCCACCCAGGCCGCCGGGGCCGGGCGCATCCATGATCTCGGCGCGGCCGATCACCGCCGACAGCGGCATGCCGCCGGCCAGGCTCTTGGCCATGGTGATGATGTCGGGCACGGCCTCGGGGCCCCATTGCTCGCAGGCCAGCCAGGTGCCGGTGCGGCCGGCGCCGGTCTGCACCTCGTCGGCAATCAGCACGATGCCGTGCTGGTCGCACAGCTTGCGCAGCGCGACGGCAAACTCCACCGGCGCTGCGTAGAAGCCGCCTTCGCCCTGCACCGGCTCGAGGATGATGGCCGCCACGCGCGCCGCCTCGACGTCGTACTTGAAGATGGCCTCGATCGAGGCCAGCGCGTCGGCCACGCTCACGCCGTGCAGCGCGCAGGGAAACTTGGCGTGGTAGATCTCGGCCGGGAAGGGGCCGAAGCCGGTCTTGTACGGCGCCACCTTGCCGGTCAGCGCCATGCCCATCAGCGTGCGGCCATGAAAGCCGCCGCCAAAGGCGATCACCGCGGCGCGCTTGGTGTAGGCGCGTGCCACCTTCACGGCGTTTTCCACCGCCTCGGCGCCGGTGGTCATGAAGAAGCTCTTCTTGGCAAACGCGCCCGGGGCCTTGGCGTTCAGGCGCTCGGCCAGCTCCACATACGACTCGTAGGCCAGCACCTGGAAGCAGGTGTGGGTGAAGCGGCCCAGCTGCTGCTGCACCGCCTGCACCAGCGCCGGGTGGCGGTGGCCGGTGTTGAGCACGGCGATGCCGCCGGCGAAATCGATGTAGCGGCGGCCCTCCACGTCCCACACCTCGGCGTTCTCGGCGCGGTCGACGAAGATTTCATGGCTCTGACCCAGGCCGGCGGGCAGGGCGGCGCGGCGGCGCGCCATCAGGATCTGGTTGGTGCGGGCGGCGTCTTGGAGCTGGGAATCGCGTTGCATGCAAACCTCGTGGTGCGGGGCGCGCGCCGGCAGTGGCGGCAGCCTGCCGGCACTCTAGGCAGTTGCGGCGGGCGCTACCATGTACAGCGTGCGCACCAGAGCCGATGCACTGTGCAGGCACCATCACCGGTACAGATCGGTCCCGTCCCTCCTGCGGCGCCTGGCGCGCCGCCATCCGCTCCGATGTTCACGCTGAATCCGCAGTCATCCGTGCCCCTGGTGGCCCAGATCGTCGAGGGCCTGGCCCGGCTGATCGAGGACGGCTCGCTGCGCGCCGGCACCAAGGTGCCGTCGATCCGGCAGTTCGCCCATGCACACGAGGTCAGCGTGTTCACCGTGGTCGAGGCCTACGACCGGCTGGTGGCCCAGGGCTGGCTGGTGTCGCGGCCGCATTCGGGCTTTTTCGTGCGCAAGCGTGTGGGCGCGGCAGCCGGCCGGCCCAGCGAGCCGCAGCAGCCCGGCGGCGCCGGCTTCGACGCCATGTGGTACCTGCGCAAGATCTTCGAGAACCGGCACCTGTCGATGAAGCCCGGTTGCGGCTGGCTGCCCGGCGAGTGGCTGTTCGGCGATGGCCTGAAGCGCAGCCTGCGCGGCCTGGCCGGCGACGACCTGGATCTGGGCGGCTATGGCGATCCCAAGGGCTACCCCGAACTGCGCCGGCTGATCCGCGATGCACTGGCCGAGCAGGAGATCGCCGTGGCGCCCGAGCAGGTGCTGCTGACCCAGGGCTCCAGCCAGGCACTCGATCTGGTCGCGCGCCGCCTGGTGCGCCCGGGCGACGTGGTGCTGGTCGACGATCCCGGCTATGCCAACCTGCTGTTCTGCCTGCGCTTCATGGGCGCGCAGCTGGTGGGCGTGCCACGCACCCCCACCGGCTACGACCTGCCCGCACTGGAGGCGCTGCTGGCGCGGCACAAGCCGCGTGTGTTCTTCACCCAGCCCAGGCTGCAGAGCCCCACCGGCTCGGTAGCCCAGCTGTCGCACCTGCACCGCGTGCTGCAGCTGGCCGAGCGGCATGACTTCGTCATCGTCGAGAACGACATCTATGCCGATCTCGACCCCGCGCCGCGCCCGTCGCTGGCCAGCCTGGACCAGCTCTCGCGGGTGGTGCATGTCAGCAGCTTCTCCAAGACCATCTCGCCCAACCTGCGCGTGGGCTACCTGGTGGCCGACCCCGAACTGGTGGAAGACCTGGCGCAGCTGAAGATGACCGCCGGGCTCACCTCGTCGGAGTTCACCGAACGCCTGGTCTACGGTGCGCTCACCGAGGGCCGCTGGCGCAAGCACCTGAAGGGCCTGCGCGAACGCCTGGGCCTGGCCCACGAGCGCGTGGCCGCGCGCCTGGCCGAACTGGGCTTCGAGATCTTTGCCGAGCCCAAGGCCGGCATGTTCCTGTGGGCACGCCATGCCGGCATGCCCGATTCGGCCTTTACCGCCAACATGGCCGCCGAGGACGACATCCTGCTGGGGCCGGGCCACCTGTTTTCGGCCACGCTGGAACCGATGGCCTGGATGCGCTTCAACGTCGCCTTCTGCGAGGACGAGCGCGTGTTCGCGTTCCTGGCCAGCCAGCGCGGCGGCGCCTGAGCGCCGTGGCACCGGGCCCGGCGGGCCGGGCGGGCAGGGCCTAAAATCGCGGGTTCCGTGCGCCTTGCTGACGCGCGCAGCGCGACATCACCCTCGAACCCCCTCACCAGGCACCGCCCGACCCGATGAAAGCCGCCGAGATCCGCTCCACGTTCCTGAAGTTCTTCGAGTCGAAGGGCCATGCCATCGTCGCCAGCTCGCCGGTGATCCCGGGCGACGACCCGACGCTGCTGTTCACCAACGCCGGCATGAACCAGTTCAAGGACGTGTTCCTGGGCTTCGACAAGCGGCCGTACAGCC
>CAYPDO010000382.1:0-5008 GCA_964409495.1 uncultured Bordetella sp. | reverse complement strand
ACCATCTCGGCCACCTGCACATGGCGGGCGGCGGGCTCGTCGAAGGTGGAACTGATGACCTCGCCGCGCACGCCGCGCACCATCTCGGTCACTTCTTCGGGCCGCTCGTCGACCAGCAGCACGATCAGGTGGATCTCGGGATGATTGGCCACCAGCGCATGCGCGATGTGCTTCATCATGATCGTCTTGCCGGTCTTCGGCTGGGCCACCAGCAGCGCGCGCTGACCCTTGCCGATCGGCGCGATCAGGTCGACGATGCGGCCGGTGACGTTTTCTTCGCCCTTGAAGTTGTCACGCTCGAGCTTGAACGCTTCCTTGGGGAACAAGGGCGTCAGGTTCTCGAACATGATCTTGTGCTTGTTCTCCTCGGGCGTGAGGCCGTTCACGCGGTCGACCTTGACCAGCGCGAAATAGCGTTCGCCGTCCTTGGGCACCCGCACCTCGCCCTCGATCAGGTCGCCAGTGTGCAGGTTGAAGCGCCGCACTTGGCTGGGGCTCAGGTAGATGTCGTCTGTCGACGCCATGTAGCTGGTGTCGATCGAGCGCAGAAAGCCGAAGCCGTCAGGCAGCACCTCGAGCACGCCGTCGCCGAAGACCTGCTCGCCGGCCTTGGCGCGCTTCTTCATGATGGCGAACATCAGCTCCTGCTTGCGCAGGCGCGAGACGTTTTCGATCTCCAGCGCCTCGCCCATCGTGATGAGTTCGGAGACGTGGAGCGCCTTCAGTTCGGACAGATGCATCGGGAAGTCACCCTGGGGTGGTTGCCGCATGCCTTGCCAGGGCAGTGGCGGCTGGAACGGGAGGCCCCTCGCGGGCGGCCCGCTGCCGCAGCCTGTTGCCGGGCTGCGGCCCGGCCGCCACAAAGCCTGCGGCGGCGGAGCGCGGAATCACGGGGTAGGGGCCGAAACCACGCGGTTCAAGCGCCGGGCGCAAGCCCGGGTGGCGTGGTGGCGATTTGCCGGTGTGCGCCGCCGCGTCGCTCATGACGACGCGCTGAAACCGGCGCAATGGCTGCAGATTATAGGTGCGGCTCGAGAAAGGCGGTCAATTGCGCCTTGGACAGCGCGCCCACCTTGGTGGCGGCCAGCTGGCCGTCCTTGAACAGCATCAGCGTCGGGATGCCGCGGATGCCGAACTTGGCCGGCACTTCGCGGTTCTCGTCGACGTTCATCTTGGCGATCTGCAGGCGCGCGCCGTATTCCTTGGCCGCCTCGTCGAGGATCGGGGCAATCATCTTGCACGGCCCGCACCATTCGGCCCAGTAGTCGACCAGCACAGGGGTGCCGGACTTGAGCACGTCAGCCTCGAAATTGGCGTCGGTGGTGTGCTTGATCAGTTCGCTGCTCATCGTGTGATTCCTTGGCGGCAGGGCCCTCCATGGGGGGTCGAAAGATTGTGGCACAAAGGCCCGTGGCGCCGTGCCGGCTGCAATGCGCGCCCTGACGCGTTGTGGGGCCGCGCAGATCAGACCCCGGCCGTGGCCGCTGTTCGGCGCTTCGGCGCGGCCTGGCGCGGGTCCAATCGGGCGCAATCCGTCCTCTTGCCATGGTTGCCCCCGCCTCTTCCGATCGTTCAGCTGCCGCCGGCCAGGCCGTGCGCCGGCTCGGCCGTTTCCAGCTGATGCGTCTGCTGGCCAAGACGCAGCGCAGCATGCTGTGGCTGGTGAGCGATCCGCGCAGCGGCGGCGAGTGGATGCTGGCGATCCCGCGGCACCAGCCGGCGGGCGACGATGCGCTGCAGCAGTGGCTGCACGCGGCGCAGCGCGCGGCGCGGGTCGACCATCCCGGGCTGGCCACGCCGGTGGAGATCGGCGAGCAGGAGCGCTGGCCGTATGTGGCCTACGAGCGCGGCACCGATGTGCTGCTGCTCGAACGCATCGGCCGCAAGGGCCTGCCGCCGGCTGAACTGGTGCCGGCGGCCACCCAGGTGCTTGAAGGCCTGGCCATGGCCCACGAGGCCAGCGTGGCCCACCACGACCTGCATGCCGGCATGGTGCTGCTGCAAGAGGGCGGCGGCGGCCAGCTGCTGGGCCTGGGCGTGGTGCAGGCCGACGCGGCCGGGGGCCTGCAGGCGCAGCGCCAGGCGGCCGAGCGCGATGTGCTGGCCTTCGGCATGGTGCTGCACCATGCCTTGGCCGGCGCCCCGGCGCTGGAGCAGCCCGACGTGATGCAGGCCGTGGCATTGATGCCGCCGCTGGGCCGCGAGATCGTGCGCCTGCCCTGGGCCGAGGGCCATGCCATTCCCGAGGCCTTGCGCGCCATCGTCAACCGTGCCACCGATCGCCAGGAGCGCCAGCGCTATCGCAATGCGCGCACCTTCGAGCGTGCACTCTCGGGCTGGCAGCGCACCGCTGGCGACGGCAACCAGGGCCCGCTCGCGCTGCTGGCCGACCGCATGCGCACGGCGGGCCTGCTGCCCGGCATGCCCGGCGGCGCGCGCCGCGCGGCACGTCTGGTGCACATGGACCGTGAGCGCAGCTTCGAGCTGGCCGAGGTGGTGCTGGAAGACGTGGGCCTGTGCTTCGAGCTGCTGCGCCAGGTCAACAGCGCTGCGGTGCGTGGCGCGATGGGCGCGGGCAGCGGGCCGATCCTGACCGTGCGCCGTGCCATCGCACTGCTGGGCCTGGACGGCGTGCGCCAGGCTGCGCAGGTGATGAAGCCCTGGCCTGGCGCGCTGGGCGAAGCCCAGGCCGACGCGCTGGCGCGCCAGTTCGCGCTGGCCCGTCAGGCCGGACGCATTGCCCAGGCGCTGCGCCCGCCCGGCTACGACGCCGAGCTGTGCTACCTGCTGGCCATGCTGCAGCGGCTGGGCCGGCTGGTGGTGCAGTACCACTTTCCCGACGAAGCGGCGCAGATGCGCCGCCTGATGCTGCCGGCGCCCTCAGGCCGGCCGGGCGAGCCCGAGGACCCCGGCATGAGCGAGGAGGGCGCCTCGTACGCCGTGCTGGGCATCGACATCGAGTCGCTGGCCGCGGCGGTGGGCCGGCAATGGGGTTTCGACGACGAGGTGCAGCACATGATGCGCAGGCTGGCGCCGGAAGCCGCGGTGCGCAACCCGCACAGCGACCACGAGCGCCTGCGCGTGACCGCCAGCGCGGCCAACGAACTGGTCGACACCCAGCTGCAGCCGGCGCTGCACCGCGCTGCCGCGGTGCAGCGGGTGGCGCAGCGCTATGGCCGAGCCCTCGAGGTGAGCCTGGCCGATCTGCAGGCGGCACTGCAGGGTGAGCCGCCCACCGAGCCGGCCACGCTGGGCCCGCGCCGGGTCGAGCTGGTGGACGAGCCGCCGACGCTGACGCCGCAGGACCCGGCACCGGGCATGGCCGCGGCGGCACCGGCGGCGGCTCCCGCCCGGCCGGCGTCCGCGGCACCGCCGGCCACGCCGGCCGGCGCAGCACCGGCCGGTGGCCTGGCCGCGCGCCTGGCCGAGGCGCGTCGCATGGCACGCCAGGGCAGCAGCTCATGAACGCGGCAGGCTGCCGGCCGCTGCGCAACCCGGCGGATGCCGGGTGCAGGAGCATCCGATGAGCGCCGCGCTGCCGCTGCAGGTGCGTCCGCCGGCGCCGGTGCCACTGCGAGCCGGGCAGCGCCTGGGCCGTTTCCGCCTCGAGGCGGTGCTGGGCCGCGGCGCCCAGGCCACCGTGTGGCGCGCGCTCGACGAGCGCCTGCAGCGCGAGGTGGCGCTGAAGCTGTTCACCGCCGAGGGCGACGCCGCCGGCACCGCGATGTGGCTGCACGAGGCGCGCGCGGTGGGGCGCCTGGCCCATCCGCACATCGTGCCGGTGTTCGACGCCGACACGTTTGACGGCCATGCCGCGCTGGTGTTCGAACTGGTGCAGGGCCCCACGCTGGCCGAGGTGCTGCGCCGCGATGGCGCCATGCCGGCACGTGCCGCGGTGGAGCTGATGCTGGGTGTGGTGGACGCATTGCGCGCCGCGCATGACCAGGGCATCGTGCACCGCGACCTGAAACCCTCGAACATCCTGATCGATGGCGAGGGCCGCGCACGGGTGATGGACTTCGGCATTGCCGCGCGCCTGGCCCAGCCCGGCGAGGGCGTGGCCAGCGCGGGCATGATCGTCGGCACGCCGGGCTACCTGTCGCCCGAGGCGGCGCGCGGCGCGGCGCCGGCGCCGCAGATGGATGTGTTTGCCGCCGGCGTGGTGCTGGCCGAACTGATCAGTGGCCAGCGCCTGCTGCGCGAGGCCGATGTGGCGCGCGCGCTGCAGCGCGTGCAGACCGAAGACCTGCGCCTGCCCGACGACACCGCCGCCGACGACCGCCTGCGCGCCGTGGTGCAGCACGCCATCGCCCGCGCGCCGGCTGACCGCTACGACAGCGCCGCGGCGCTGCGCGATGCGCTGATGATCTGGCTGCAGCCGCCCGACGAGGCGCTGCCCGATGCCAGCACCGGCCACGGCACGCTGGATTTCCTGCTGCGCCGCATGCGCCACAAGAGTGACTTTCCGGCCATGTCCGACCGCGTGCTGCGCATCCAGCGCATGGCCTCGTCGGAGACCGAGACACTCAACCGCGTGTCCGACGAGATCCTCAAGGACGTGGCGCTCACCGGCAAGCTGCTCAAGCTGGTGAATACCGCGCACTTCCGGCGCGATGTGCACGGCGTGTCCACCGTCTCGCGCGCGGTGGCGCTGGTGGGCATGGCCGGCATCCGCAACCTGGCGCTGTCGCTGGTGCTGGTCGAGCACATGAAGGACAAGCGCCATGCGCAGCGCCTGAAGGAGTGCTTTCTGCGCGCGCTGCTGGCCGGCGAGATGGCGCACGAGCTGGCCGGCTCGGCGCGCGATGCCGAGGAGGCCTTTCTCGGCGCGATGTTCTACAACCTCGGGCCGCTGCTGGCTGAGTACTACTTTCCCGACGAGGCCGAGACGGTGCGCGACGAGATCGCGCGCCAGCAGCGCGAGCTGCGGGGCGATTCGGCACCCCATCCCGACCTGCTGGCTGACCGCGTTGCCCAACAGGTGCTGGGCCTGGGCTGGGAGGCCCTG
>CAYPDO010000381.1:0-5047 GCA_964409495.1 uncultured Bordetella sp. | reverse complement strand
ACCATCACCACCGGCGTGGGGCGCGCCTGCATCATCAGCGAGAGGGCGGTCAGGCCGTCCATCTCGGGCATGTTGATGTCCAGCGTCACCACGTCGGGCTGGCATTCGGTGAGCTGCTGCACGCCCTCGGCGCCGTTGCGTGCCACGACGACCTCGAAGCCTGCATCCCTGAGCACGCCGGTGAGGAGCCGGCGCATCAGCGCTGAATCGTCGACGACGAGCACCTTGCCTGGCATGGTCGGTGTCCTCCGGGGTCTTGCAGCACTCGGCCGTCAGGCGGCGCGCGCCAGCGGCATGTCACGGGCCACGTCGCCTGCGTCGAGCAGGCCTTCCATCGCGCTGCGCTCGCGTGCGCCCAGCAGCTGGCTGGGGTCGATCAGCATCACCAGGCGCTTGTCGCTGTCGAGCTTGGCCACCTCGGTGATCAGGCGGCCCTGCTCGTCGCTGAGCTCGGGCGCCGGCTCGATGTGGCTGCGGCCGATGCGCAGCACCTCGGCCACGCTGTCGACGATGAAGCCGGTGCGCAGCCCGCCCAGCGTGTAGACCATGATGCGCTGGCGGTCGTTGCGCTCGATGGCCTCCAGGCCCAGCCGCGTGCGCTGGTCGATCACCGGCAGCACCGTGCCGCGCAGGTTGATCACGCCTTCGACGAAGCGCGGGGTCTTGGGCACGCGGGTCAGCACCTCGGGCACGCGCACGATCTCCTGCACGCTCATGATCGGCACGCCGAATTCCTCGGCGCCCAGGCGGAAGATCACCACCTGCGTGTCGTCGTCGCTGGCGTTCTGGCGCTGCTGCTGGGTGGCCATGTCGGCGTCCTCCTGTCGGGCGTGGGGGGTGTCGGCATCACCGGCCGCGTTCACCGCATCGCGGATGGCCTGCATGCCCAGCAGGCGTTCGGTGGCGATGATCGAGACCAGGCGCTTGCCGTTGTCGAGCCGGCAGATCGACTCGAATTCCTGCAGCGAACCGTCGCGCGCCAGCGCGCCGGGCATGGCGTCGGCCTGCGAGCGCGGCACGCTGAGCACTTCCTTCACCGAATCGGTGACCAGGCCCACCTGGCCGCCGCCGGGGATCGACACCACCACGATGCGGTGGTGCTCGTCCAGCTCGGCGCGGGCCAGGCCGAACAGGCTGCGCAGGCTCACCAGTGGCAGCAGGCGCTGGCGCAGCGAGATCAGGCCCAGCACATGGCGCGGCGTGTTGGGCACGGCGGTGATCTGCGAGGGCAGTTGCACGATCTCCTGCACATCGGCGATGTCGATCGCGTATTCCTGCCCGCAGACGGTGAAGCTCACCAGGCGCAGCTCGTCGGCGGCCACGCCGTCGATCACGGTGCTGCCCTGCGGTTCCTGCGACAGGCTGCCGGTGCCCACCTGGCCGGTGTTGGCCATGCCGGCGAACTGGTCGTCCACCAGGCGCTGGAAGTCCAGCACCAGCATCAGCTGGTGGCTGCCGTCGGCGCCCGCGCGGTTGATCACGCCGGTGAGGTACTCGGCCTGCACGATGCTCTGGATGGCGTGTGCGGCCTCGATCTCGCCGGGTTCCACGCTCAGCACGCTGGCCACGCGGTCGACCACGAAGCCCAGTGGCTGGCCGAGGTTGATGACCAGCGCGCGGGTCGAGTCGTCGTTCTCGCGCTCGTCGATGTTGAACAGCCGGCGCAGGTTCATGATCGGCAAGACGCGGCCGCGCAGGTTGGCCAGGCCATCCAGCGCCGGGGGCGCCAGCGGCAGCCGGGCCACCTCGGGCACGCGGATGATCTCCTGCACCGGCGCCATCGGCACGGCGAACATCTCGCCCGAGACGCTGAAGGTCACGAACTGGTTGTCCTGCGCGGCGTTGGCGGCGGCATCGGCCGCGGCCTGGCGCTCAGGCGCTTCTAGGGTGTCGCTCACGGCACACCTCCTTCAAGGGGTTGAGGGGAGGGCGGGGGAGCTTCTTCAGTTGCTCTGCAGTTCGTCGGCCAGCGAGGCGATTTCCTCGATCGCGGCGCTCAGTTCCTCGGCACCCTGGGCCTGCTGCTTGGCGGCGGCGGCGGCCTGCTCGGCGGCCTTCTCGGCCTGCTGGGCGGCGGCGCTGACCTGGTCGACGCCGATCTTCACCTGGCCGATGGCGGTGACGATCTCCTGCGAGGCGTTCACCGATTCGATGTTGCCCTTCTCGACCGACTCGATGTCGGCTTCCATGCTCAGCAGGTTGGCGGTGATGGCCTTGGACTTCTCCACCTCGGTGAGCGCCGAGGCCATGATCTCGCTGAGGTCGCGGCCCACGGCGCCGATCTGGTCCTGGATGCCCTTGACCAGGTCCTTGATGCGGTCGGCGTTCTCGGCCGAGTCGTGCGCCAGGTTGCGGATGTCTGTGGCCACCACCACGAAGCCCTTGCCGTATTCACCGGCACGCGCGGCTTCGATGCTGCCGTTGACCGCCAGCATGTTGGTCTGGATGCTGACCTGGGTGATGGCGTCGACGATCTTGTCGATGCGCCGGCTCACCAGCTCCAGCTCCTTGATCTGCTGGGCGCTGGTGCGGGTGGAGTCCACGCCGTTGGAGATGCTGGCCACCAGGCTGTCGATGTGGGCCTTGTTCTCGCCCATCAGCTGCTTGATGGTGCTGGCCTTCTCGCGGCTCTCGGTGGCGCGCTGCTCGGCCACCTGGGCACCCTTTTCAATCTGGGTCACGGCGGCGGCCGATTCGGTGGCGGCCGCGGCCTGTTGCTGCGAGCCGCGGCGGATCTGCTCCAGCGCGGTCATGATCTGCGCGGCCGAGCGGTTGATCTCGTTGACGGCGCTGGAGAGCTCCTCGGCGGCCGAGGCCACTTCCTCGGCGCTCTTGGCAATGTCGGTGCTGTTCTTCAGGTCGTCGGCCAGGTCGCTGAGGTTCTGCGCGGTCTGCTCGCACTCGGCCAGCGCGGCGCTCTGCTCCTGCACGGTCTTGGCGGCCTCTTCGGCGGCCGAGCTCTGCTCCTGCGCGGCGGCGGCGATCTGCTCGCTGCCCTTGAGCGCCTGGTGTGCGGCCACGTTGCTCTGCTGGGCGGCCGAGGCGATCTCGGCGGCGCCGGCCACGATGGTGGTGGCGTCGTTGCGGATCTGGTCCAACTGCTTGAGGATGATGTCGCTCTTTTCCACCTCGGCCTGGATGGTGTCGGCGGCGTCGTTGATGCCGGTGGCGATGCTCTTGACCTCGCCCTGGATCTGGCCCACCAGGTCCTGGATCTGCTTGGCGCTCTTCTCGCTGGTCTCGGCCAGGGTGCGCACCTCGTCGGCCACCACGGCAAAGCCCTTGCCATGCTGGCCGGCGCGGGCGGCCTCGATGGCGGCGTTCAGGGCCAGCAGGTTGGTCTGGTCGGCGATGCGGGCCACGGCCTTGACGATGTCGCCGATATTGGCCGCCTGGCGTTCCAGCTCGGCCACCATCTTCACGCTCTCGGCCTGGCGCTTGGCGGCCACGCCCACGTTGGCCACGGTGGCCTGCACCTCATGGTTGATGCGGCCCACCAGGCTTTGCATGCCTTCGGCCTTGGTCTGGGCGGTCTGGGCGGCGCTGAGCTGACGGGTGATGGCGCCCGACACCTGGGTCACGGCGGCCAGGCTTTCCTGCGCCGCACCGGAGGCTTCCTCGGCACCGCTGGCGATCTGGTCGGACGCGCGCTTGAGTTCTTCGGCGGCCGAGGCGGCCTCGTTGATGCCGGCCGACAGCTGGCTGGACGCGCTGGCCACGCGCTCGGCGGCCTGCTGCTGCTTGGCCAGGGTGCGGGCGCGCTTGCGGTTGGCTTCGGCGTCGCGGGTCATGGTCTTGGTCAGACCCTTGGCGACCACGGGGGCGGCTTGCTCAGCGGCCGGGCCGCGGTTCTTCATCACCAAAGACATGGGGAGTACCTCCTCGGGGCGACGAGCGCTGCGGGCTCAGATGTCGCGCACATCCGGGACGTCCGGATTGCCGACTCTCGAAGGGGTACTGCACGTGCCTTGGCGAGGCTTTGCGGGGCCGGGAGTCGTTCCATACAGCTGGGGACGTCACCGGGGCGCTGCTCGCCTGGGCGTCGAGAGCGGGATGGATTTGACGCTGCGGCGCCGCCGGGGAATGCGACGAAATGGGCAGATTCCGCCAGGCTGATTGCGCTCAATGAACGGAAACGCCGGGCTTGAGGATGAATGTCACGGACAAAAGCCTGGCTTCCCCCATGCCCACGGGTTGACAAACGCAGTCCGTCGAAATTTGGTTGCCGTCGATCCGGGCACGGTTTCCGGTCTGGCAACAGGGGTAGCATGCACTGCCGTTCTTATCCGATGTCAAGTTCCGAGGCGCGGAGCACCGTCGCGCCACCCGGTACGGCACCGTGTGCCATGTCCCTGCCGCCATCCGCCCCCCCGTCACCGGCCAGCCTGCCGGTCCCATCGGCTGCACCCGCGGCGCCCGCCGCCGCGCCGTGGGCCGAAGCCGCGCCCGAGCAGTTGCTGGCCGCCATCGTCGAATCCAGCTATGACGCGGTGATCAGCAAGGCGCTCGACGGCACCATCACCAGCTGGAACGCGGCGGCCGAGGCGATGTTCGGCTGGCGCCGCGAGGAGATGCTGGGCTGCAGCGTGCTGCGCCTGATTCCCGATGACCGGCAGGCCGAGGAACTGCGCATCCTGGCCACCATCGGCCGCGGCGAGCGCGTGGCGCCCTTCGACACCCTGCGCCGCCGCCGCGATGGCACGCTGGTGGAGGTGTCGGTCACGGTGTCGCCGGTGCGCGACCGCCAGGGCCGCATCGTGGGCGCCTCGAAGGTGGCGCGCGACATCGGCCCGCAGCGCCGGCTCCAGCGCCTGGAGCAGGAGAACCGCGAGGTGCTGCGCGCGGCGCAGCTCAAGGGCAGCTTCCTGGCCAGCATGTCGCACGAGCTGCGCACGCCGTTGAACGCGGTGATCGGCTTTGCCGACCTGCTGCAGGGCGGCACGGTGCCGGCCGGCTCACCCAAGCACCAGCGCTTCCTGGGCCACATCGCCAGCAGCGGCCGCCACCTGCTGCAGCTGATCAACGACGTGCTCGACCTGTCGAAGGT
>CAYPDO010000380.1:0-5047 GCA_964409495.1 uncultured Bordetella sp. | reverse complement strand
ACTTCGACCCCGCGCGTGAACACGGCGGCCACCTGGCCGCCGCCTTTGCCCCGGCGCGCGACATCCGCTTCACCATCGTGAGCTTCACCACCGACTGGCGCTTCTCGCCGGCGCGCAGCCGAGAGATCGTCAAGGCCCTGGTCGACAACCGCATCGCCGTCAGCTACGCCGAGATCGACGCGCCGCACGGCCACGACGCCTTCCTGCTCGAAGACCCGCGCTACCACGGCGTGCTGCGCGCCAGCTTCGAGCGCATCGGCCGCCAGCTGGAGCGCCCGATGGCCCTGGCGGGCGAGGAGCCGGCATGAACGCCGAATACGACGTCATCGCCCACCTGGTGCCCAATGGCGCGCGCGTGCTCGACCTGGGCTGCGGCGACGGCGCGCTGCTGGCGCACCTGAAGGCCGCCAAGGGCTGCACCGGCTATGGCGTGGAGCTGGCCGACGACAACGTGCTGGCCTGCGCCCGGCGCGGTGTCGAGGTGATCCAGCTGAACCTGGAAGAAGGCCTGGCGCTGTTCGACGACCGCAGCTTCGACGTGGTGCTGCAGCTGCAGACCCTGCAGCACCTGCGCAACACCGAGAAGATGCTGCGCGAGACGGCGCGCGTGGGCCGCATGGGCGTGGTGAGCTTTCCGAACTTCGCGCACTGGCCCAACCGCCTGAGCGTGCTGCGCGGGCGCATGCCGGTGACGCGCGCGCTGCCCTACGAGTGGTACGACACGCCCAACATCCGCGTCAGCACCTTCACCGATTTCGAGGTGCTGGCGCGGCGCAACGGCCTGCGCATCCGCGACAGCTTCGGCCTGCACGCCGGCCGCATGGTGCGCCGCCACCCCAACCTGCTGGCCAGCGTGGCGGTGTTCCGCTTCGAGGGGGGCTGAGCGCACGGGCGCGGCGCCAGGCTTGGGATGGGCCCGTCGGTGGGGCCGCGGTACAAGGCGGCTCCCAACACTCACGGAGATGGCCCATGATCGGCTACGTCACCCTCGGCACCAATGATTTGCCGCGCGCCACGGCTTTCTACGACGCCCTGCTGGAGCCGCTGGGCATCCGCCGCATCATGGATTTCGGCGGCACCGGCTACGCCTGGGGCAGCGGCATGAACCAGCCGGCGCTGGGCATCATGAAGCCCTTCAACAAGCTGCCGGCCACCTGGGGCAACGGCACGATGGTGGCCCTGGTGCTCGACAGCCGCGAGAAAGTGGCCGCCGCCCATGCCCGCGCGCTGAGCCTGGGCGCCATCGACGAAGGCGCGCCCGGCCCGCGCGGCGAGGGCGGCTTCTACGGCGCCTACTTCCGCGACCCCGACGGCAACAAACTCAACTTCTTCTGCATGGTCTGAGCCCGGACGTGCAACGCCGAAAGGCGTTGCGCGCCTGGCGAAGCAGCCGGGCACGCAAAGCCCGGCTGTGGGGCAGCCCTGCACCGGCCGCCCGCCCGGGAAACGTCAGATCCGGCACGGCCGGCGCGTCGGCAGCGGCTGAAAACGGCGCGGCGCTCAATTCCCCGGCGCAACGGCCGAAGACCCGTCGAGATCCGACAACCCCGCCGGTGCGACGCCCATGCCTGCCTCCCGTTTCCTGACCCCCCGCCTCGCCGCGCTGATCGCGGCCGCCCTGGCCAGCTGTGCCCAGGCCGCCCCGGCGGCAGCCCCCGAGGCCGCGCCGGCCGAACTGAGCCTGGAAGACCTGCTGAAGGCCGATGTGGTGACCGCCTCGCGCAAGGCGCAGGCCGTGCAGGACGTGGCGGCCGCGGTGTACGTGATCTCGCGCGAGGACATCGAGCGCTCCGGCGCCAGCAGCCTGCCGGCGGCGCTGGCCCTGGCCCCCGGCGTCGAGGTGCAGCGCCTGTCCAGCGGCCGCTGGGCGGTGGGCACGCGCGGCTTCTCAGGCCGTTTTGCCAACAAGCTGCTGGTGCTGATGGACGGGCGCAGCATCTACTCGCCGCTGTTCTCGGGCGTGCTGTGGGAGATGGAAGGCACGCTGATCGAGGACATCGAGCGCATCGAGGTCATCCGCGGCCCCGGCGCCGCGCTGTGGGGCGCCAATGCCGTCAACGGCGTCATCAACATCCTCACCCGCCATGCCCGCAGCACCCAGGGCACGCTGCTGGCGGCCGGCACCGGCACGGTGGAGCGCGCCTCGCTGGCGCTGCGCCACGGCGGCACGCTGGGCGGCGCCGGTGGCCCGGGCCCGGCCGGCGCCAGCGGCCACTGGCGCGCCTGGCTCAGCCACCAGGACGCCACGCACTTCGACGACATCCACGGCATGCCGGCCAACGACGCCTGGCACACCACGCGCGCCGGCTTCCGCGCCGATCTCACGCTGGCCAGCGGCACGGCGCTGGGCCTGTCCGGTGGCCTGGCCGACAACAGCGCCGGCGACCGCTGGTACACCGCCAACCTGGTGTCGCCCAGCGGCATGGACGCCAACGACGTGGTGCAGCGCACCCAGGCCGCGCACCTGCTGGCGCGCGCCAACCTGCTGGGCAGCGACGGCAGCGAGACCGTGGTGCAGGGCTACCTGGCCAGCGACCGCATCAGCGGCGGCAGCTTCTTCGACCAGCACCGCCTCACCGCCGATCTGGATGTGCAGCACCGCCCGCGGCCCTTCGGCCGGCACGACCTGGTGCTGGGCGCCACCTGGCGCACCTCGAACGACCGCGTCGGCTCGGGGCCGGTGCTGTTCTCGTTCCGCACCGAGCGGCGCACCTTCACGCTGGCCAGCGTGTTCGTCAACGACGAGATCACGCTGCTGCCGCAGGTGCTGCGCGCCACCTTGGGCGCGCGCATCGAGCACAACAGCTTCACCGGCTGGGAGCCGCAGCCGCACCTGCGCCTGGCCTGGACGCCCGACACCACGCGCACGCTGTGGGCCGCGGTGTCGCGCGCGGTGCGCACGCCCTCGCGCGCCGAGCGCGACATCCAGGTCAACCTGCGCGTCACGCCGGCCAGCCCGCCGGTGCCGCCGGTGCTGCTGCGCAGCAGCTCGCAGCCCGATGCGCAGCTCGATTCCGAGCAGGTCGAGGCCTACGAGCTGGGCTACCGCCAGCAGTTCGGCCCCGGCCTGGCGCTGGATCTGGCGCTGTTCTCCAACCGCTACAGCCGGCTCACCGGCGCCGGCACCGGCACGCAGAGCTTCGAGCTGAGCCCGGTGCCGCATGTGGTGCAGAACGTGGTGCCCGGCAACGGCCTGCACGGCCGCACACGCGGCGGCGAGCTGGTGATCGACTGGCGCGTGCAGCGCGGCTGGCGCCTGCAGGCCATGTACTCGCAGGTCAAGACCCGGGTGCACAGCAACAGCAATGATCCGGTCGCGCTGGGCTCGGCCATCAGCCAGGGCGCCAGCACGCCCGAGCGCCTGCTGTCGCTGCGCAGCACGCTGGCGCTGGGCAGCAGCGTGGATGTCGACGCCCGGCTGCGCCATGCCTCGGCGATCAGCGGCGCCACGGTCACGCCGGTGCCGGCCTACACCACGCTCGATCTGCGCCTGGCCTGGCATGTGCACCCGGGCCTCACGCTGGCGCTGATCGGCGAGAACCTGCTGCAGCGCCGGCATGTGGAGGGCGCGCCCGAGCTGCTGCCCTCGCCCACGCTGCAGGTGCCGCGCAGCGTGCACGTGAAGGCACTCTGGCAGTTCTGACCCCTGCCCGTCCATGAACGTCCTGATGCGGCACCTGCGGGGCCCGGCGCTGCTGATCGCGGCGCTGCTGCTGGCCTGCGCGCGCGTGCCGGCCCAGCCCGCGCTGGGCGAGGCCCAGGCCAAGGCTGCCGCGCTGGTGAACTTTGCGCGTTATGTGGAGTGGCCCGAGCGCGCCTTCGCCAGCCGCGAGGCGCCGTTCGTGTTCTGCGTGGCCGGGCGCGACAGCCTGGCCGCCGCCGTGGGCACGCTGGAGGGCCGCACACTGCACGGCCGCAGCACCCAGCTGCGCCGCGTGCTGGGCGTGGAAGAGCTGCGCGGCTGCCAGGTGCTGTACATCGCCGAGGCCGAAGAGCGCCGCCAGGCGCCGATGCTGCGCGCCGTGGCCGGCGAGCCGGTGCTGGCGGTGGGCGATGCGGTGGGCTTCACCGAGGCCGGCGGCGCCATCGGCGTGATGCTGGAGGATGGCCGCATCCGCTTCGACATCAGCCGCGCCGTGCTCGATGCCGCGCAGCTGCGCGCCAGCGCCAACCTGCTGCGTCTGGCGCGCAGCGTGCGCCAGTGAGGCCGCCCGCGATGCGCCGCTTCAAGGATCTGCCGATCCGCACCAAGCTGCTGGTGTGCATCGGCCTGGCCGCGGCCATCGGCCTGGTGCTCAACCTGCTGCTGTTCACCGCCGGCGACCTGCGCTCGCGCCGCGCGGCGGTGCAGTCGCAGCTGGCCAGCATTGCCGCCATCGTGGCCGAGACCAGCGCCGCGCCGATCCGCTTCGACGATGCCGAGGCCGCGCAGGCCACGCTGGCCGGCCTGAGCGCGCGCCCCGAGATCATGGAGGCGCGCATCACGCTGCCCGATGGCCGCGTGTTCGCGCTGTACCCGCGCAGTGCGCCGCCGGCCTCGCGCGGCGCCTCGGCCGCGCCGATCACGGCGCCGCAGCATGCCGACGACGATGGCCACCAGCTGCACCTGCGCCAGCCGGTGCGCCAGGACGGCGAGCTGATCGGCGAGGTGCTGCTGGTGGCCGATCTGGCCGGCGCGCGGCGCGACACGCTGGCCAGCCTGGGCGTGGCCTCGCTGAGTTCGCTGCTGGCCTTTGCCGTGGCCATGGCGCTGGCGGTGCGCATGCAGCGCTCGATCTCGCAGCCGCTGCTGGAACTGGCGCGCGTGGCCGATGCCGTGGCTGCCGATGGCGACCACGGCCGCCGCGTGCAGCTGGCGCAGCGCGACGAGGTGGGCGAGCTGGCCGGCCGCTTCAACGCCATGCTCGACGAGCTGCAGGCGCGCGAGCAGGAGCTGGCCCAGCACCGCGACCGCCTGGAGCAGCAGGTGGAGCAGCGCACCGCGCAGCTGCGCAGCGCCAAGGAGCAGGCCGAGGCCGCCAACGTGGCCAAGAGCCGCTTCCTGGCC
>CAYPDO010000379.1:0-5092 GCA_964409495.1 uncultured Bordetella sp. | reverse complement strand
GATGGGCGACACCGGCCCCTGCGGCCCGTGCACCGAGATCTTCTACGACCACGGCCCCGAGGTCGCCGGCGGCCCGCCGGGCTCGCCGCACGAAGACGGCGACCGCTACATCGAGATCTGGAACAACGTGTTCATGCAGTTCAATCGCACCGAGGACGGTGTGATGCACAGGCTGCCCAAGCCCAGCGTGGACACCGGCATGGGCCTGGAGCGCCTGGCCGCGGTGCTGCAGCATGTGCACAGCAACTACGAGATCGACCTGTTCGTGAACCTGCTGGCCGCGGCCAAGCAGGCGGTGGACGCCGCCAGCCCGGCCGGCAACGACTGCGATGCCGGTTCGCCCAGCCTGAAGGTCATCGCCGACCACATCCGCGCCTGCAGCTTCATCGTCACCGATGGCGTGATCCCCGGCAACGAGGGCCGCGGCTACGTGCTGCGCCGCATTGCCCGCCGCGCCATCCGCCACGGCTACAAGCTGGGCGCGCGCAAGCCCTTCTTCCACACCCTGGTCAAGGCCCTGGCGGCCGAGATGGGCGAGGCCTACCCCGAGCTGGCGCGCGACGCCCAGCGCGTCACCGAGGTGCTGAAGACCGAGGAGGAGCGCTTCTTCCAGACCATCCACCACGGCATGGAGATCCTGGAGGCCGCGCTGGCCGGTGGCACGCAGCTGATCGATGGCGACACCGCCTTCAAGCTGCACGACACCTTCGGCTTCCCGGTCGACCTGACCGGCGACGTGTGCCGCGAGCGCGGCGTGGCGGTGGATGAAGCCGGCTTCCAGGCCGCGATGAACCGCCAGCGTGAGCAGGCGCGCGCGGCCGCCAAGTTCAAGATGGCCGCGGGCCTCAGCTACGAGGGTGTGCCCACCACCTTCCACGGCTACGAGCACCTGGTGTGCGAGACCAGCCGCGTGCTGGCGCTCTACATCGACGGCAGCCCTGTGGCGCAGGCCAAGGCCGGCGACGACGTGGTGATCGTGCTTGACCACACGCCCTTCTACGCCGAAAGCGGCGGCCAGGTGGGCGACACCGGCGAGCTGCGCAACACCGCCGCACGCGTGCTGGTGGAAGACACCACCAAGATCCAGGCCGATGTGGCCGGCCACCAGGGCCGCGTGCTGGAAGGCGCCATCGCCGTGGGCGACACGTTCGTGGCCAGGGTCGATGCCGAGCGCCGCGCCAAGACCGTGCGCAACCACAGCGCCACCCACCTGATGCACAAGGCCCTGCGCGAGGTGCTGGGTGCGCATGTGCAGCAGAAGGGCTCGCTGGTCACGCCCGAGCGCACACGCTTCGACTTCTCGCACAACCAGCCGGTGACCGACGCGGAAGTGCGCCGCATCGAGGCCATCGTGAATGCCGAGATCCTGGCCAATGCCGCCACCGCGGCCCAGGTGATGGCCATTGATGACGCGCAAAAGAGCGGCGCGATGATGCTGTTTGGCGAGAAGTACGGCGAGACGGTGCGCGTGCTGTCCATCGGCAGCAGCAAGGAACTGTGCGGCGGCACGCATGTGCGCGCCACCGGCGACATCGGCCTGTTCAAGGTGGTGGCCGAGGGCGGCGTGGCTGCCGGCGTGCGCCGCATCGAGGCGGTGACCGGTGACAACGCGCTGGCCTATCTGCAGCAGCTGGAAAGCACCGTGGGCGGCGTGGCCGGCACGCTGAAGGTCACGCCTACCGAGGTGCCGGCGCGCGTGAACGCGGTGCTCGAGCAGGTGCGCGCGCTCGAGAAGGAGCTGGCGGCGCTGAAGGGCAGGCTGGCATCTTCTCAGGGCGATGGCCTGCTGGCCCAGGCCGTGGACGTGAAGGGCCTGAAGGTGCTGGCGGCCGTGCTGGAAGGTGCCGACGCCGCCACGCTGCGCACCACCATGGACCAGCTGAAGAACAAGCTCAAGACGGCCGCCATCGTGCTGGCCGCGGTGGAGGGCGGCAAGGTGCAGCTGGCCGCCGGCGTCACCGCCGACAGCATCGGCAAGCTCAAGGCCGGCGAGCTGGTGAACTTCGTTGCCCAGCAGGTGGGCGGCAAGGGCGGCGGAAAGCCCGACATGGCCATGGCCGGCGGCACCGACGCGGCCGGCGTGCCGGCGGCACTGGCCAGCGTGGCGGGCTGGGTGGCCGAGCGGCTCTGATCGGCCGCACGGCGCGGCTGACCCGGCAAGGGGCGCTTCGGCGCCCCTTGCCGCTTTCTGGCCGGCCCTGGCTTGCCAGCCCGGCGGCGCCATGTCATCCTGCCCTGGCGTGCGTGAGTACAGCTGCCCAGCAGCGACCGCGTTGGGCCCGCATCACCCCTTCCAGGAGCCAAGCTCATGCCTATCGCCCCGGCGCGCCCGAAGATCTTCGTCAGCTACGCCCACACCGACAAGGAGTGGCTCGAGCGCATGAACGTGCACCTCAAGCCGCTGGAGCGTTCGCACAACGTCGAGCTCTGGACCGACCAGAAGATCGGCGTGGGCAAGCGCTGGCTCGACGAGATCCAGACCGCGCTCGACGAATCGCATGTGGCGGTGCTGCTGGTCTCGGCGCACTTCCTGGCCTCTGACTTCATCGCCGACGGCGAACTGCCGCCGCTGCTGCAAAAGGCGGTGCAGGAGGGCACGCGCATCATGCCGGTCATCGTGGGCAGCTGCGATTTCCGCGGCCACCCCGATCTCGGCGCCTTCCAGAGCGCCAACGATCCCGAGGCACCGCTGCAGGGCCTGACGCCGGTGCAGGTGGACCAGGTGTTCGTCAAGCTCAAGCGCGCCATCGAGGAGGCGCTGGCCGAGCAGGCGGCGCTCGACGAGGCCGCCGCGGTGGACGATGGCAGCGGCGACGACGACGACGAGCCCGACGACTGGGTGGCGCAGCTCGACGAGCAGCTCGAGGCCTTGCTCGCCAGCGACGACGTGGCGGCCGTCAAGGTCTATGCCCACGACGGCAGCGATGGCGTGGCCTTGCTTGCCTTCAGCCTGGCGGAAGACGAGGACGGGGCCCTGCGCGTGATCCTCGAGGTGGCTGGCAATGCCGGGCTGCCTGAGTTCCTGCAGCTGTCCACCGCCGACCGGCAGCGCATGGCGCGCGATTTCGGCGTGGAACGACACCGCGACCCTGGCGCTGCCGGCGTGTGCGATTGCGGCCCGATCGACGAGGCCGAGGCCGTGCAGCTGCGTGACCTGGCCTGCGCGCTGCTGGAGCAGGTGTTCGGCCTGCCCACCGACGAGATCGGCATCGCCTCGCAGCTTGAGCCGGCCTGAGGTGCCGCGGCGCGGTCTGCCCCACCGGCGTTGACGCGGCTGCGCGCCGGCGCCGACACTCGCGTGCAGGAGGTTCCCGATGACTGCCGCGCCGCTGACGATCCGCCGTGCCACCCCGGCCGATGCGCTGGGCTTCGTGCGCATCATGGGCCATCCCGATGTGCTGGGCAGCCTGATGCAGGTGCCGTATCCGGCCGAGGAACGCTGGAGGATCGTGCTTGCCGAGCAGCAGCAGCCGGGCAAGACCGACCTGGCGCTGGTGGCCGAGCGCGCGGATGCCCATGGCGAGCCCGCCATCGTCGGAACCTGCGGCCTGCACCCCGCGGGCGCGCAGCTGCGACGCCGCCACGTGATGATGCTGGGCCTCTCGGTGGCGCCCGAGGCCCAGGGCCAGGGCGTGGGCCGTGCGCTGATGGGCGCCATGCTCGACTACGCCGACCGCTGGGGCCATGTGCTGCGCCTGGAACTGCAGGTGTACGCCGACAACCACCGCGCCATCGCGCTGTACGAGTCGATGGGCTTCCGTCATGAGGGCCGGCACGTGGGCTATGCCTTGCGCGACGGCCGGTATGTCGATTCACTGTCGATGGCGCGGCTGCACCCCAAGCCTCCGGTCTGGCCGCCGGCGGCCGGTTGAGCGGCTGCGGCCTGCGGCCTGCGGCGACAATGCGCGCTTCATTCGGAGTCCTGCCATGCGCCGCTGCCCTGTCGTCCAACCCCATCCAGGCCGGTGCGCACCGGCATCCCGCCCATGACCGCGCCGGTTCGCTCCACCAGCCGCCCGCCGCGCAATGCCACCGAGGCGCAGATCGAGGCGCTGGAGCAGCTGTGCGAGCGCCTGGCCGGCTTTGGCGCCGACACCTCGCTGGAGTGGCTGGATGGCTACATGACCGCCATCGCCGCCAGCCGCCGCGCGATCGCCATCGATGAATGGCTGCCCAAGGCCTTCGGTGACGCCTTCGAGCGCGGCTTTGCCGATCCGCTGGACGAGGCCGGCGCCCGTGCCGCGCTGCAGACCCATGCCGATCTGCTGGCCAGCCAGCTGGACGCCGAATCGCTGCTGGAGGCGCCCGACAACCTGCGCCTGGCGCCGCTGATGGCCAGCTACGACGACGCCGCGCGCGCCGAGATGGTGGCCGGCGGCCATGCCACCGAAGACGAGGCGCGTGATCTGCTGCAGACCGGCGCGCTGTGGTCCGAGGGCTTCCAGCAGGCGGTTGAGCATTTCGCCGAGGACTGGCCCGAGCCCGACCCCGAGAGCGACGAGGGCGTGTGGTTCGACAGCTGCATGGTCCGCGTGCTGGCGCTCACGCTGCCGCAGAAGGAACTGGCCGAGCACCTGGCGGCCGAGTACCCCGGCGAGACGCTGGAGCGCGACCAGATCGTCGATGAGGCCTGCTTCGCGATCCAGGATCTGCGCGTGTACTGGCTCGACCACGCCCCGAAGCCCGAGACGCGGCGCGTGGATGCCAAGACCGGCCGCAATGACCCCTGCCCCTGCGGCAGCGGCAAGAAGTTCAAGAAGTGCCACGGCGCCTGAGCGCCCGCCTGCCGATGTCCATCCCCGTTCCCCATTCCCCGCAGCCGCTGGGCGGCCGCCACATCCTGCTGGGCCTGTCAGGCGGCATCGCCTGCTACAAGGCCGCCGAACTGGTGCGTGAGCTGGGACGTGCCGGCGCCAGCGTGCAGGTGGTGATGACCGAGGCCGCCTGCCAGTTCATCACCCCGGTGACGATGCAGGCCTTGTCAGGCCTGCCGGTGGTGCTGAGCCAGTGGGATGCGCGCGAGCCCAACAACATGGCGCACATCAACCTGAGCCGCGAGGCCGATGCCGTCATGGTGGCGCCGGCCTCGGCC
>CAYPDO010000378.1:0-5095 GCA_964409495.1 uncultured Bordetella sp. | reverse complement strand
GTGGGCGGGCCCAGCGGTCCTTCGGGCAGCAACGCGCACAGGCCGAACTGGTCCGGGTTGGCCGGCGCCACCAGCGGCAGGCTGGCGAGGCGCGGGGTGTGCTCGCGGTGCGGCATGGCCTGACCGGAGGGGCAGCGGAACCTGCGCACCCAGAGCACGCTGCGGCTCTTCGCCGGGTCGCCATTCATGGCCGTGCGAGGTCAGTCTGCCGCCTGCCGCGGTGCCAGCGCGCTCTGACAGCCGCGTAGCTGCACATACACCGGCATGCCGTTGGTGGGCTGAATGCCGGCCTGGGCTGGTACGGCAAGGCGGCGCGGACGTCCGGCTTGCCGGTAGTCCACGATCACCCATTGCCGTTCGGATGCGGCGGACGCGGGGTCTGTGCAGTCGGGCCGCAGGACCGCTGGCAGTTCCGCATCGGTCACCGTGCGCACCACGGTGGCCTTGCGCCAGCCATCCCGCATGGGATAGCGCCCCTCGTACACGGTCAGAGGCAGTGCGCAGCCGGCCAGAAGGGTGGCAGCGCTCAGGCTGGCGAGGGGCAGGAGAAGGCGTGTCATGGTGGTGGCTGTGGCGACCGTCAGGTCATGGGAGGCTGGGGGCAGGAAGGAACTGATGCAGGCCCAGCTGCAGCTGGGCCCGCGCCTGCTGCAGATCGATGTCGGCCATGGCGGCCGCCAGCGCGGCATCGCCGGCCTGGCGGCGTTGCAGCAGCACGTCGGCAAGCGTCGCTTCGCCGGCCGCCTGCGCGCGCTGGGTCAGCTGGGCGCTCAGTTCAGCGGCGCGGGCGGCAGCCTGCAAGCGTTGCTGCACGGCAGCGGCCTGGCCCGGCGCCGCCGCCAGGCGCTCGGCCTCGGTGGCCAGCTGCAGCTGCAGGCCGCGCAGACGAGCCTCGGCCCCGGCCAAGGCCGCGTGGCCGCCCTGCACGCGACTCTCGCGCAACGGGGCGCCGAAGGGCATCGACACCGTGAGCCCAAGCACCCGCTCCGCGCCGCTGCGCTCCTGGGTGAAGCGCAGGCCGATGGTCGGGTCGGCCTGGCGGTCGGATTCCAGGCGGCGCAGCGACAGGCGGGCGAGTGCCAGTTCGGCATGTGCGACAGCCAGCTCAGGGTGACCTACCAGCAGCTGGGCCATGGTGGTGGCCTGTTCGTCCGGCATGGCCGGGGCAGCGTTGGCGTGCGTGCCAGCCTGGGTGGCGGTGGATGCCACGTCGGCCGCGGGCCACGCCGCCGCCAGGCCAGGGTGGCGGCGCAGCAGCGCATGGCGGCTGGTGATCGCACGCTGCTCGGCGCTGGCCTGGGCCGCGCCGGTGCGAGCGAGCTCACCTTCAGCCTGGCGCAGCAGCAAGGCCGCAGCATCACCGGCGGCCACACGGCGCTGCAGCGCCGCCACCTGGGCAGCCGCCAGCTGTACCTGCTGCTGCTGGTGCCAGGCGGTCTGATGGTCGCGCAGGGCATCGAACCACTGCGACAGCAGCGCCTGCGCCGATGTGCGCCAGGCGGCCTGCAGGCGCAGGCTGGCCAGTCGCAGCGTGTGCGCCGCCAGCGCCTCGTCCTGCGCCGGCTTGCTGCCCCAGCGCAGGGTGCGCTCGAGGGCGATCTCTCGCTCGCTGGTCGAAGCGCCGCCGCGTTCGCTGCGCTGCGCCAGGCCGGCGCGCACCACCCAGTCATTCGGACCGAGTCGCAGCTGCGTGGCCATGGCCTGCTCGGCACGGTGGCCGGCGCGGGCCACCTCGGTCTCAGGGCTCTGCAGCAGCGCGTCACGCAGCAGCGGCTCGGGCGGCAGGCCTTGCGGGCCGGAAAGCTCAGGTTGGGTGAGGGTCTGTGCAGCCAGGCACAGCGGCAGGGCGACGAGCGTCAGCGCCGTCGCACGGGCCAGCCGTGCGCGCCTTAGCCCAAGGAACGGCGATGTCATGCCAGGCGTCCGAATCGGGTCAGCGGGGTGATCCACCAGGCGGCCTGCGAGTGGGGGAAGGCCTGCTGCAGCAACTGCAGCAGATCGGCGGTGTGCACCTGCCGCATCAGCACGGTGACCTGGCAGCGCCGGGCACGGCCGCGGATCTGCTCCATCACGCTGGGCAGTTGCACCAGTCGCCCGTGGCCTTCGGCCTGCACCACCGAGAAACCGTCCACCCAATCCGGGTGGGCGAGCAGCAGGTCCAGCGCCTCTTCCTCCAGTGCCTGGGGCAGCGCAAGGGTGAGCACACAGTCGTAGGGAGAGTCGTTCATGGTGGTGGGGAGTCAGCGCTGGATGCCAAAGCGCCTGAACAGGCTGGGCAGCAGCAACAGGGTGAGGGCGGTGGCACTGACCAGGCCACCGATGACGACGATGGCCAGCGGGCGCTGGATCTCGGAGCCAGGCCCGGTGGCCAGCAGCAGCGGCACCAGGCCGAAGCCTGTGATGCTGGCGGTCATCAGCACGGGTCGCAGGCGGCGGCGGGCGCCGTCGAACACCAAGGCGTCCAGGCTCAGGCCGCGGGCATGCAGCTGGTTGAAGTGGGTGATCATCACCAGGCCATTGAGCACGGCAATGCCCATCAGCGCGATGAAGCCAACCGACGCCGGCACCGACAGGTACTCCCCCGTCAGCGCCAGGGCCACCACGCCGCCCACCAGGGCCAGCGGGATGTTGGCCAGCACCAGCAGTGCCTGGCGCACCGAACCCAGCGTGGCGAACAGCAGCCCGAAGATCAGCCCCAGGGCCACTGGCACCACCAGGACCAGGCGGGCCGCAGCGCGCTGCTGGTTCTCGAACTGGCCGCCCCAGCGCACGCGGTAGCCGCTGGGCAGCGGCACCTGCCGGGCCACGGCGGCCTGGGCGTCAGCGACGTAGCCCACCAGGTCCCGGCCGCGCACATTGGCGCGCACCACCACCATGCGCGAGCCGTTCTCGCGTTCGACCTTCACCGGGCCGTCCTCGGTGACCACCCTGGCCACCGACGACAGCGCCACCGACGCCGCGCCGGCCATCGGCAGGCGCAGCGCCTGGATGTCGGCCATGCCCAAGGTCTGCGGGCCGCGCAGGATCAGGGGCAGGCGGCGCCCCTGCTCGATGACCACGCCGGCCGGCATGCCTTCGACCAAGGTGCGCAGACTGTCCTGGATCTCATCGCTGTTCAGGCCCAGGCGGCCGATGGCCTGACGGTCCAGCGCCAGCTGAAGGTACTGCACGCCCGCGTTTTTCACGGTCTGCACGTCTTCACTGCCGGGCAGGGCCGTCAACACGGCAGCGGTGGCCTCGGCCAGGCGCGCCAGCTCTGCGCTGTCGGTGCCGTAGATCTTGACGGCCAGATCCCCCCGCACACCCGACAGCATCTCGGAGGTGCGCATCTCGATGGGCTGGGTGAAGCTGAAGTTCACGCCGGGGAAGTCGGCCACGGCGTCGCGCAGGGCATCGATCAGCGCGGCCTTGTCGGCAAAGCGCCACGTGTCGCGGGGCTTGAGCACGAGGAAGCTGTCGGTCTCGTTTAGGCCCATCGGGTCCAGCCCGAGCTCATCGGACCCCGTGCGCGCCACGATGCGCTCCACCTCGGGCACCTGGGCCAGGATCTGCCGCTGCACCGCGAGATCAATGGCGGCCGAGAGCTCCAGGTTGATCGACGGCAGCTTCTCAAGCTGCAGGATGATGTCGCCCTCGTCCAGCGACGGCATGAACGACTTGCCGATCAGTGGGTAGGCCGCGGCTGCCGCCGCCAGCAGGGCCAGTGCACCACCGAACAACCAGCGCTCGTGGGCCAGGGCCCAGGCCAGCAGGCGGCTGTAAAGGGCGTCGAGGCGGCGGACGAGCCAGGGCGTCTGGTGGCTGGCCTGGCCCAGCAGCAGCGAGGCCAGCACCGGAATCACCGTCAGCGACAGCAGCAGCGAGGCCGCCAGCGCGAACACGATGGTCAGCGCCACCGGGGCGAACAGCTTGCCTTCCAGCCCCTGCAGCGTGAGCAGCGGCAGGAAGACGATGATGATGATGGCGATGCCTGCGGTGACCGGCACAGCCACCTCCTGCACGGCGCGGAAGATCACATGCAGCTTCGCGCGTGGCAGTCCGGGCACCTGCTCGCCGGCATGGGCCTCAATGTTCTCCACCACCACCACGGCCGCATCCACCAGCATGCCGATGGCAATCGCCAGGCCCCCGAGCGACATCAGGTTGGCCGAAAGGCCCCACTGGCGCATCAGCACGAAGGTGAGCAGGGCCGACAGCGGCAGGATGGTGGCCACCACCAGGGCCGCGCGCAGGTGGCCCAGGAAAACGAACAGCAGCACCAGCACCAGCAGGGTGGCCTCACCCAGTGCACGGGTGACGGTCGAGACCGCGCGCTCGACCAGGTGACCCCGGTCATAGAACGGCGTGATGGTGGTGCCCTTGGGCAGGCTGGGTGCCAGCGCGTCCAGCCGCTCGCGCACCTGGGCCACCACCTGCTGGGCATTGGCGCCGCGCATGGCCAGCACGAGCCCTTGAACCGCCTCGCCCTTGCCATCCTGGGTGACGGTGCCGTAGCGCGTGAGCGCGCCGATGCGCACCTCGGCCACCTCGCCGATGCGCACCACGGCGCCCTGGTCCTGCGTGACCACCAGGGCGCGAACGTCGTCCAGCGAGGCCAGCGTACCGCTGCTGCGCACGAGCAGCGACTCGTCGGCACTGTTCAGGCGTCCGGCGCCGTCGTTGCGGTTGTTGGCCAGCAAGGCCGCCTGCAGCTGCGCCAGCGACACGCCACGCGCGGCCAGCGCCGCAGTGTCGGGCACCACCTCGTAGCTGCGCACCTGGCCGCCCAGCGAGTTGACCTCGGCCACGCCAGGGATGCCACGCAGCTGGGGCCGGATCACCCACTCGAGCAGGCTGCGCCTGGCCTCCAACGAGAGCGGACCGTCCACGGTGAACATGAACACCTCGCCCAGCGGCGTGGTCACCGGGGCGAGCCCGCCGGTCACGCTGGGCGGCAGGTCCTTCAGCACACCGGCCAGTCGCTCACTGACCTGCTGGCGAGCCCAGTACAGATCGGTGCCGTCCTCGAAGTCGAGGGTGATGTCGGCAATGGCGTACTTGGACTGCGAGCGCAGCACCGCCTGCCGGGGGATGCCCAGCAGCTCCTGCTCGATGG
>CAYPDO010000377.1:0-5096 GCA_964409495.1 uncultured Bordetella sp. | reverse complement strand
ACCACATCGCCTTCGTGTTCGAGGTGATGCGCTGGCTGATCGCCGGCGACGACGTTGCCGTGTGCAACCTGGAGCAGCAGCGCCGCTTCTTCCGCGCCCATGTGCAGACCTGGGTCGAGGCGATGTGCGACGCGGTGGCGCAGCACCCGCGCGCCCAGCTCACCCGCGAACTGGCCGCGCTGACCCGCGCCTTCGTCGAGGTGGAGACGCAGGCCTTCGACATGCTGGAAACATGAGCATCCCCACCGAGCAGATCACCGGCCTGGTGCTGGCGGGCGGCCGCGGCAGCCGCATGGGCGGCGTCGACAAGGGCCTGCAGAACTACCAGGGCCTGCCGCTGGCGCTGAACGCCGTGCTGCGCCTGGGCCCGCAGGTGGGCGCGCTGATGGTCAATGCCAATCGCAACCTGGGCGCCTACGAGGCCATGGGCGTGCCGGTGTGGCCCGACCCGCTGCCCGACTATCCAGGGCCGCTGGCGGGCTTTCTGGCCGGGCTGGAACGGTGCGAGACGCCGTACCTGGTGACCGTGCCCTGCGACTCGCCGCGCTTTCCCACCGACCTGGTGGCGCGCCTGGCACAGGCGCTGGGCGAGGCCGATGCCGAGATCGCCATGGTGGCCACACCGGAACACGGCCACCTGCAGGTGCAGCCGGTGTTCTGCCTGATGAAAGCCGAGCTGATGGAAAGCCTGGTGCGATACATCCAGGGCGGTCAACGCAAGATCGACCGCTGGACGGGCCAGCACCGCTGCGTGGAGGTGTTGTTCGACGACGCCGAGGCCTTCGTCAACGCCAACACGCTGGAAGAACTGCAGCGCGTGCAGGGCACTTGATCGCCACGCTGACCGGCGATCAGCCGATCAGCCGATCAGCACCACAGCCAGATGCGGCGCAGCCAGCCGGGCACGCGGTCGGTCTTGGGGGTGTAGTGCTGGCGCAGGTGGGCGTACATGGCGAACTCCTGTTGTTTCATCCAGTATTTCGGTGAACTGTATAGAACAACAGGGTGGCATGCAAGCCCCCCGCGTGCCGGTCGGTCACAGCGCGCGTTCTGACCCGCGATCAGCGGGGCTGCGCCAGTGGCAGTGGCTGCAGCGTGCAGGTGGCGCCCAGCAGCTGCACCTGCGTGCCGGCCACCGCCAGCCCGGCGGCACGGGCGCGGGCGCACACGCCCTGCACATCGGCCACGGCCAGCGTGAAGCCGCTGAGCGCATCGGTGCCGCCCATGCCATCGGCACATGGCAGCACATCGGCGAAGCCCTCGTCCAGCAGCACGCGCCAAGCTTCGCCATGCACTTGCGGCGCCGGGCGCGCCAGCACCTGGGCCCAGCGCCGTGCCAGGGCCTCGGGCTCCACAGCGCGCAGGCTCAGGCCCAGCACGCGCTGGCGGCCGGCGTCGCCGGGCTGCACGCGCCAGTCGGGCCCGCCCCAGCGCCAGGCGGTGGCAGGGCGCGGCTCGTCGAGTGAGACGATGGCGCCGCCGATGTCCCTGGGGTGCAGGTGCATGGCCGCGATGTCGTCGAACTCGGCCTGCCACACACGGCGCACGCCCAGCCTGTCGAGGCGGGCGCGCTCGCGGGCCAGGTTGTCGGTCTGCAGGATCAGCATGTAGCCGCCGTCGCCGTGGCGCGCCAGGTGGCGGGCGCAGGCGCTGTCTTGCCGGGTGGGCGAGATGACCTCGATGAATTGGTCGCCGAAGGCGAACACCGCGTTGTCGATGCCGAACTCGGCCACGCCGGGGTCGCGGTAGGGCGGCGCCAGCTGCAGCAGTTGGCCGACCAGCGCCCGGCCCTGGGCGAGGTCACGGGCGGCCAGGACGATCTGGCGGATGCGCATCGGCGGTCTCCTGCAAGCGGTGCTGCGGGTGCTGGGTTCGGGCGCTGCGGCCCACCCGCGCACTCTATGCCGCCGCCGGCGCCTCCACGAGGCAGAGATACACCAGGGTCTGGTTCAGCAGCTGGTAGGCGATCTCGCCAAAGGTGGCCGGCCCGCGCATGGCGCCCAATGTGCGGCCCTCGAGCCCGCAGTGCAGGTAGTTGAGGATGCAGTTGCAGCTGAGCACCAGCGTGCCTGGCGGCGGCTGGCCGGCGAGGGCGCGCCTGAAGCTGTCCACCGGATCGGCCAGGGGCTGTGCGCAGCGGTAGGCCACGCCGGCGAACACCGGCGCATAGAACGCCACGCGCCGCGCCGCCGCGTCCATGGCCTTGATGCTGACATTGACCAGCGCGCCGCAGTAGTCGGCCACCAGCGGCAGGCGGGTGTCGACGCCGCCGTCCAGCAGCCAGTCATGCAGGTTGGCGGGCTGGCCGTCGATCAGGCAATCGCCGGCACTGAAGCCCCCTTCGGCGAACGCGATGGTCGGGCCCGGCGCCGGCGCAAAGGGGTTGACGATGTCCAGGTGCACCTGAAGGCCGGGCGACACCGGCACATGCAGCACCACCGCCTCGTCGTGCAGCAGGCGGCCGTCGGGGCCATGCAGCACGCCGGGCCGCTGGGCGCCCTGCAGGTCATCGAGGTGCAGGCCGGCCACCCAGCCCAGCAAGGGCCGCTGGTACATCTCGGGGTAGTCGGGTGCCTCCTGCGCGAAGGCCTCGTGCACCGCCGAGAAGGCCGGCAGCACGATCAGCGAGAAGCCGTGCAGCGGGGCATCGGCGCACACCTGCGACAACGTGTCGCGGCTGTAGCGCTGCACCCAGGCGGCATCGCCCTCGCCCGGCGCCAGCTGCGGCAGCTCGGTGACGAACACCTGCTCGCGCGTGCACAGCCCGCCTTGCGCGGCCATGAAGTAGGGAATGGTGCCGCCGATCCAGCGCCCCGGCGGCAGCCGGCCCAGGGCCTGGGCATCGCCGGCAATGCAGCAGGGCCGGCCGCTGCGCACCAGCGCGGCGGCCTCGGCCACATCCATCAGCGACTGCACCAGCCCGGCGGCAGGCCGTGGCGCGTGGGTGCGGGGCCATGCTGCGGCCGGCTCGGCGTGGGTGTCAGTGGGCATGCCAATGTCCGATCTGTGCGAGCTCATGGCCCAGCATGGCCTGGTTGCGTTCGAAATAGCGGTGCAGCTCCACCAGCTTGACCATGCGCAGCTCGTCGTCCTGGATCTGCGCGATCTGGTGGCGCAGCTTGGCCAGCAGCAGCTTCAGGCCCAGCGCCCGCACCTCGAGCGCACGCTGGCCTTGCAGCAGCTCCATCCACAGCGGATCGGTGGCCGCCGGCAGGCCACCCGGTCGGGCCCTGGCGTCCGCGGCGCCGCCACCGCGCGCCAGCGCGCGCAGCTGCGCCACCTCATGCGCGAGCATGGCCTGGTTGCGCTGCACATAACGCGCGAGCTCACCGGCCGCCTGGGCGTGCAGATCGGCGTCGCCATGCAGCGCGGCCTCGCGCTGAAGTTTCGACAGCAGCAGCCGCAGGCTCAGCGCACGCACCTCGAGCGCCACGCGGCCGAGCAGCAGGGCGCGCCACAGCGGCGCGTCGGCGGGCGGCAACGCGGCGGGCCCGTCTGCGGCGGCAGTGGGCGCTGCCGCAGGCAACGTGGAGACCGCGAGCGCCGGCGCCTCCGCCCGCGCGGTGGACGCCAAGGCGCCGCCACCATCCAGCCTGAACTTGAAGCGCCACAGGTCAGCCACCGGCAGGCGCAGCAGCACGCACAGCTGCTCGATGGTTGCGCCAGCCAGCAGCAGGTCGATCACCTGGCGTGCCAGCGCTCGGCTGAACTGCTGACCCTCCTCGCCGGTCCAGGCGGCGTCGGGCACGCTGTCGTCGGGGGCCAGGGTCAGCAGCACCTGGCAGCGCATGCCCAGCAGCGGCAGCTGTTCCCAGCGCCGGTGCTGCAGCGCCGGTGGCGGCTCGCGCCGCATCCAGAAACGCGGCGCCGGGCGCTGCCGCCCCACCTGCACGGTGAGCAGCCGCTGGCCAGTGGCGGGCAGCACGGCCAGCACCGTCCAGGGTGGGCGGATGCCCAGCAATTGCGCCAGCAAGGGCGCATCGACATTGGCCATCGGGGGTCTCCTGCGGGTGCACGCTCGGCGCGGCGCCCGGCGTGTTCTTGTCGGCGCCGCGCATCCTGCGTGGCAGGCCCGCGGCGGGCCATCCCGTGCAAACCCCCGCGCCTGCTGCAGCCTGGCGCGGGCCTGCTCCAGGCTGGTACCCGGGCGCTCGGCCCGCGGCCGCGCCGCGCACCGCCGCCCGCAACGGCCCAAGTTGACGCCCAGCTGTCGAGTTTGTCGCGAACCGCACCACGTCCGCCGCATCCGACACCACGGCAAGTGACTGATTCACAAGGAACTTTTGCCTCGGGCGGCGCTGGCACGGGTCTCGCAATGAGGGCGCATCACACCCCCAACTTCCGAGGCCCGTGCCATGAGCAACACTGCCTTCGTTTCGATCGGAGACCTTCGCAAAGGTCATCAAGCTGTCAGCCCCGTCATCGAAACCGGGGGGGGCTGCGGCACCACCGGCGGCGAGGGCAAGGCCAGCTGCGGCACCAGTGCCGGCCCCGACGACATGCCCCAGGAGATCTGGGACAAGGTCAAGAACCACCCCTGCTACTCCGAAGAGGCGCACCACCACTATGCCCGCATGCATGTGGCCGTGGCCCCGGCGTGCAACATCCAGTGCAACTACTGCAATCGCAAGTACGACTGCAGCAATGAAAGCCGCCCCGGCGTGGTGAGCCAGAAGCTCACGCCCGAGCAGGCGGTGAAGAAGGTGGTGGCCGTCGCCAGCGAGATTCCGCAGATGACGGTGCTGGGCATTGCCGGCCCGGGCGACAGCCTGGCCAGCCCGACCAAGACCTTCGCCACCTTCAAGATGCTGCAGGAGCAGGCGCCCGACATCAAGCTGTGCCTGTCGACCAACGGCCTGGCCCTGCCGGCGCTGGTGGACGAGATCTGCAAGTACAACATCGACCACGTCACGATCACCATCAACATGGTTGATCCCGAGGTGGGCGCCAAGATCTACCCGTGGATCTTCTGGGACCACAAGCGCGTCACCGGCGTCGAGGCCGCCCGCATCCTGCACGAGCAGCAGATGAAGGGCCTGGAAATGCTGACCGCGCGCGGCGTGCTCACCAAGATCAACTCGGTGCTGATCCCCGGC
>CAYPDO010000376.1:0-5109 GCA_964409495.1 uncultured Bordetella sp. | reverse complement strand
GATTTCGAGGGCCCCACCGGCACGCTGCGCGGCGTGTACCTGCAGGATGCCGGCGACGGCAACGCCACCACGTCCGATGGCATCTTCGTGTTCCTGGGCACCGGCAGCAATGTGGCCAGCGTGGGCCAGGTGCTGCGCATCACCGGCACGGTCAGCGAGTTCCAGGGCCAGACGCAGATCACCGCCACGGCCGCCAGCGTGATCGCCTGCGGCACCGGCAGCGTGGCGCCCACCGACATCAGCCTGCCCTGGCCGGATGCCGCGTACGCCGAGCGCTACGAGGGCATGCTGGTGCGCCTGCCGCAGACCCTGACCGTGACCGAGCACTTCCAGCTCGGCCGCTTCGGCCAGGTGGTGGTGTCGGCCAACGGCCGCCAGCTGCAGCCCACCAACGTGGTGGCGCCTGGCGCCGCCGCGCTGGCCCTGGATGCCGCCAACCAGCTGGGCCGCGTCATCGTCGACGACAACGCGCAGTCGCAGAACCCCGACCCCATCGTGTTCGGCCGCGGCGGCCTGCCGCTGAGCGCCAGCAACACACTGCGTGGCGGCGACACGATCACCGGCCTGACCGGCGTGCTCACCTACACCTGGTCGGGCAACTCGGCCAGCGGCAATGCCTGGCGCGTGCGTCCGCTGGCGGCACTGGGCGGCGGCACACCGCAGTTCGTGGCCAGCAACCCGCGCCCGGCCGCGGCACCGCAGCAAGCCGCCGGCAGCCTGCGCGTGGCCGGCTTCAACGTGCTGAACTTCTTCAACAACGTGGCCGGCTGCACCGGCGGCACGGGCGGCGCGGCCATGGACTGCCGCGGCGCCGGCTCGGACATCTCCGGTGCCGCCAACCAGGCCACGCAGTTCGCCACCGAGTACCCGCGCCAGCTGGCCAAGACCGTGGCCGCCATCGTCAAGATGGATGCCGCGGTGGTGGGCCTGATGGAGATCGAGAACGACGGCTACGGCGCCAGCAGCGCGCAGCAGACCCTGGTCAACGCACTCAACGCCGCCACCTCGGCCGGCCGCTATGCGCTGATCGACGTGGACGCGCGCACCGGCCAGACCAATGCCGCCGGCACCGACGCCATCAAGGTGGCGCTGATCTACCAGCCGGCCAAGGCGCGTCCGGTGGGCCGCACCGCGGTGCTCAACAGCACGGCCTTCGTCACTGGTGGTGACGGCAGCCAGCGCAACCGCCCGGCGGTGACCCAGGCCTTCGAGCAGCCCGACGGCGCGCGCGTGGTGGTGGTGGTCAACCACCTCAAGAGCAAGGGTTCAGCCTGCGATGCCCCCGATGCCGGCGACGGCCAGGGCAACTGCAACGCCGTGCGCGTGAACGCCGCGCGCACGCTGCGGACCTGGCTGGCCAGCGACCCGACCGGCACGCAGGAGCCCGACGCGCTGGTGATCGGCGACCTGAACAGCTACGCCAAGGAAGACCCGATCGCCGAGTTCACCAACAACGGCTGGCGTGACCTGGTGCTGGCCTTCAACGGCGTGGGCGCCGCCGGCTATGCCTTCAACGGCCAGTGGGGCTACCTGGACCATGCCCTGGCCTCGCCCACGCTGGGTGGCCAGGTGGCGGGCACCACGCACTGGCACATCAATGCCGACGAGCCCTCGGTGCTGGACTACAACGTGAACTTCAAGTCGGCAGGCCAGATCGCCAGCCTGTACGCGCCCGACGAGTTCCGCAACTCCGACCACGACCCGGCCATCATCGACCTGGCGCTGCGTGCACCCACGGTGCTGCGCGGCACGGCGGCCAGCGAGGCCATCACCGGCGGCGCGGCCGACGAGGTGCTGATCGGCGGCCCGGGCCGTGACCTGCTGACCGGCGGCGGTGGCCGCAACCAGTTCGCCTACACCAGCGTGCTGGACGGCGGCGACACCATCACCGATTTCGTCGCCGGCCGCGACAGCGTGGTAGTGAGCCAGCTGCTGCGCAGCATCGGCGCACCGGCCAATGCCCTGGCCAGCGGCCACCTGGTGTGCACGGCCTCGGGCGCCAACGCCCAGCTGCTGGTGGACACCGACGGCAGCACCGGCCCCGCGCCGGCCCGCCCGCTGGTGCTGGTGCGCAACATCGGCTGCGCCAGCCTGGTGCAGGCCGACAACCTGCGCCTGTGAACCCCGGCCCCTGACACCCCTTTATCGAGATCTCCATGACCCATCCCATCCTCTCGCGTGGCCGCCTGCTGGCCGCCGCTGCCGCCGCCGCACTGGTTTGCGCGCTGCCCGCACAGGCCGCCGACAGCCACTTCAGCTTCACCGGCGCCACCACCGATGGCGTGTTCGCGGCCAATGACTTCCTCGGCCACTTTGCCTACGACGCCGCCGCGCTGACCGGCATCGACCTCGAAACCGTGGCGCTGAGCAGCTTCTCGATGAGCTTCCGCGGCCAGAGCTACACGCTGGCCACCGCCGACGTGCCGGCCATGGCCGTGTTCTGGGCCGGCAGCTTCGTGGGCGTGGACTACGCCGACGTGGACAGCACCGACAGCGTGCTGCGCCCGAACGTGGTGCTCACCGCCGGCATGGACGCCTTCGCGGATCAGGCCTTCTTCGCCTACGAAACCGCGGCCGGCACCGGCGGCTTCGGCAGCTACAGCGTCAGCGCCGTGCCGGAACCCGGCAGCTACGCCATGCTGCTCGCCGGCCTGGGTGCCGTGGGCTTCATGGCCCGCCGCCGCCGCGCCTGAGCGGCCGGCCAAGCCGGATCTGCGCCGCTCACTCCACGTGGTAGCGGCGCAAGCCCTCGAGGTGGAGCACGCGCACGCCGCCGTACTCCACCCTGATCAGCCCGGCGGCCTGCAGCGCGGTAAGGGCCTGGTTCACGCGCTGGCGTGACAGGCCGATCAGCCAGGCCAGCTCCTGCTGGGTGATGCGCAGCAGCTGGCCCACGCCCGGGTACAGCACCGGATGGAACAGCGAGGCCAGGCTGCGCGCCACGCGCGCATCGGGCTGGTTGTCGCGGTCGATCTCGCGCGCGGCGATGAACTGTCCCAGGCGTTCGTTGAGCTGGCGCATCACGAAGCGGTTGAACGGGATGCTGCGGTCCAGCAGCGCGTGAAACACCTCGCTGGGCAGGCCGGCCACGGTGCTGGCCCGCAGCGCCTCGATGTTGTAGCGGTACACCTCGCGCTTGAGCAGCGTGCCCTCGCCGAACCAGGCGCCCGGCGGCACGCCGGTGTAGGTGATGTGCCCGCCTTCGCGCGTGTCGTTGCTCATCTTCAGCAGCCCGTCGACCACGCCAAACCAGAAGTTCGACGACGCCCCGGTGCGGCAAATGCGCTCGCCGGGCTGGGCCTCGCCCACCGACAGATGCGCCAGCGCCACCTGCCGGTCGGCCTCGGCCAGCTCCCACAGCCAGGGGATGCCCTGCAACTCGGCCTCGGTGGCCGGCCGTGCGCGCTCACGCAGGCGGGGATTGGCTTGCATCAAATCCTCGGGAATGTCCGCTGAGGGATCACCCGCAAATTGTCGTCGCACCGACAACCTGACGTCAAACTTCTCCCTAGCATTCGCCACCATCCGTCGGGTTCCAGGACCCGAGGGCGTCATCCCCCGGATACGCAGATTCGCTGACACGCAGGAGTGCGCGGTGCAAACCACCTTTCCCCGCCTGATGCTCGACCATGCCAGACAGCGGCCCCACGCCGCCGCCCTGCGCGAGAAGAGCTTCGGCATCTGGCAGACCACCACCTGGCGAGCGCTGGCCGATGAAGTGCGGCTGCTGGCCTGCGGCATGGCCGAGGCCGGCCTGAAGCGCGGGCAGCACATGGTGGTGATCGGCGACAACCGGCCGCGTCTCTATGCCAGCATGCTGGCGGCACAGAGCCTGGGCGCCATCCCCGTACCGCTGTACCAGGATGCCGTGGGCGCCGAGATGGTGTTCCCGATCCAGAACGCCGAGGTGGCTTTCGCGGTGGTGGAAGACCAGGAGCAGGTGGACAAGCTGCTCGAGATCCGCCCGCAGTGCCCGCTGCTGACCTGCATCTGGTTCGACGACCCGCGCGGCCTGCGCAAATACGACGAACCCGGCCTGCAGTCGCTGGACAGCCTGATCGAGACCGGCCGTGCACGCCAGCAGCGCGACCCGAAGTTCTTCGATGCCGAGGTGGCCACCGGCGCGCCGCAGGACGTGGCGGCGATGTTCTTCACCTCGGGCACCACCGGCAACCCGAAGGGCGTGGTGCACACGCACTTCTCGCTGCTGGATCGTGCCAAGGCCGGCGCCGACTTCGACCAGCTCACCGAGAGCGAGGAAGTGCTGGCCTACATGCCGCTGGCCTGGATCGGCCAGAACATCTTCAGCTATGCGCAGTGGCTGAGCTGCGGCTATGTGGTGAACTGCCCCGAGTCGGCGGCCACCGTGACCATCGACCTGAAAGAGATCGGGCCCACCTACTACTTCGCCCCGCCGCGCATCTTCGAGGGCCTGCTCACCAGCGTGATGATCCGCATGGAGGATGCCTCGCCGCTGAAGAAGTGGCTGTTCCACCGCTGCATGGCGGTGGCCAAGCGCGTGGGGCCCGACCGCATGGACGGCAAGCCGGTGGGCCTGCTCGACCACCTGGCCTGGCGCCTGGGCAACTGGGCCATCTTCGGCCCGCTGCGCAACACGCTGGGCCTGAGCCGCGTGCGCGTGGCCTACACCGCGGGCGAGGCCATCGGCCCCGATCTGTTCACCTTCTACCGCTCGATCGGCATCAACCTCAAGCAGCTGTACGGCAGCACCGAGACCGCGGTGTTCGTGTGCCTGCAGCCCGACCACGAGGCCAAGGCCGACACGGTGGGCGTGCCGGCCGCGGGCGTGGAGATCAAGGTCACCGACAGCGGCGAGATCCTGGTCAAGAGCCCGGGCCTGCTCAAGGGCTATTACAAGAACGACGCAGCCACCGCCGAGGTGCTCACCGACGACGGCTGGTACCGCACCGGCGACGCCGGCTTCCTGGATGCCGGCGGCCACCTGAAGATCATCGACCGCGCCAAGGACGTGGGCCGCCTCATGGGCGGCCCAGCCGACGGCGCGATGTTCGCGCCCAAGTACGTGGAGAACAAGCTCAAGTTATTCCCGTTCATCAAGGAGGCGGTGGGCTTCGGCGACAAGCGCGA
>CAYPDO010000375.1:0-5110 GCA_964409495.1 uncultured Bordetella sp. | reverse complement strand
AAAAACCCCGGCCCCGTGTGCGCTTCGTCGCCCCGGGGCCGTTTTCTTGTGCTGCTGGCAGGCTGCGGCGGCCCGCGCCCTTGGGGCCGGCGGCATTGGTGCCGATATCCGGACGTCGAACAGCTCGAGCCTTCGCCGCTTCCATGTCACCGCCCGCGTCGCCATCCCAACCCCGTCCGCCCGCCGCGTCGCCACCGGATCCGGCCCAAGACAGCGTCAGCGCCGAGCCACCACCGGCCACCGGCTGGGACGATTGCCCGCGCTGCGGCGAACACTGGGCGCCGGCCAGCCCCTATTGCGACAACTGCGGCTGGGTGCCTGGCAGCGCACTGGCCGACGGCGCGGCGGCAGGGCTGGAGGCGCTGCCGGCCGACCAGACCACCGCGCCCCGGATGTCACCCGCCACGACCGCTGCGCTGGCCGGTGTGGCGGCGGCGGCGGCAGTGGTGGCCCTGTGGTTCGGCGTGGGCCGAACGCCCGCGCCCGTGGCCGCAGGCGCGGGCAAGACGGGCATGGCAGCCGACGGCGCGATGGCGGGCGCGGGTGCGGCCTTGCCCGCTGCGACGGGCAGCGCGCTGCCCGGTGCCTCCGCCAGCGTCCCGACCGACGCTCTGACTGCCGCTGCGACCGCCACGCCAACCGCCGCGCCGGCCAGCGCCGCTGCCAGCGACATGCCACCGGCCTCGGCGGCTCCCACGCCCTTGCCTGCACCGCCGGCACCGCCTGCGCCGTCGGCAGCCTCCGCGCCGCCGGTGACGTCGCTTCGTACGGCGGTGTCGCAGCCGGCGGCCTCCGGCGCCACCGCGCCAGGCCCCGGCGCAGCGGCGCAGCAGGAGCTCGAACGCTTCGCCCGCACCTGGCTGGCCGAAGAAGCCGGCGCCGGCCCCGAGCAGCTCGACCGCCTGCGGGCGCTGTATGCCGAGCGGCTGGACTACCGCGGCCATGCTGGCGCCGACTGGGCCGTGGTGGCGGCAGACAAGGCCGCCTTCCTGCGGCGCTGGCCGCAGCGCCACTACCAGTTGCTGGCCCTGCGCGTGCTGGCGCCTGGCCCCGATGACAGCGTGCGCGTGACGTTGCAGGTGCGCTGGCAGCTCGACAACCACGGACGCTGGCGCCGCGGCGAATCGCTCACGCTGCTGAGCCTGCGCCGCATCGACGGCGCATGGCGCATCGTCGGCGAAGCAGGCGCTTGAGCGCCACCCGGCATCGGCGACCGTTGCCGCACACCGATGCGCGCCGCGTCGCCGATGCAACCGACGCCACGGCTGCAGCGGATGCGCCACCACACTGCGCGGCCTGGCGCACTGGCCCGCTGGCCGTGCCGCCCTCCCCCGCAGCCAGCTGGCCAACACGGCAACCGCGTTCGACGCGGCCCGGCCCAAGTGTCTGCGGCGGATCATCCGGCCGCATCGCGCCGTGCGTCACCGCCCGGGACGCGCAGCCGGGCAGCGGTCTGACCGCTCGCTGAGCACCTCCACCGCCCACCACAGGCCCTGACCCTGCGGCAATGGCTGCGCGGACAGGTGTGCCGGCGGGCGGTCACCGGCGTCCCCCACCCACAGCACCGCACACAGCGCGCTCAGGTCATCGGGCAGCCAGGGGCTCAGTTCGGGGCGCCCGTCCACCAGCACCAGCGGCCGCTCGGGCAGGCGAAGCGCCAGCACGCTCACCAGGCGCTGGCGGCCGGCGATCACCGTCACCGGGCCGCCGAGCGCCGGCCGCGCGGCGGCCGCGATGGCATCGGCCACATGCTGCGAATCAAACTGCGCCGAGCGGTGCTGGCTGAGCACCGGCCGCGGCAGCGCCTGCCGCTGCCAGACCCAGGCCGCCATCAGGGCCTGCACCAGCACAAAGCCGGCCAGCGCCGCCACGGGCGACACACGCTGCCAGCGCCGGGCGCCGCCCAGCCACAGCAGCGCGGCACAGGTCAGCGGCATGAAGGCCGTGCCCCAGTTCAGATGCAGCCGGGCGCTCATCAGCACCGCCATGGCCGGCATCCACAGCAGCGGCAACAGCCCGAAGCAGACCAGAAAGCCGCCGAGGCCGGCTGGCACGGCCGCCGGGGTGGCGCACGGCGTCGCGCCGGCGTGCCAGGGGTTCCGGTCAGGCGGCGCGGTATCGCGCGCCAAGGCCCGCGCCGCGCCAAGACGCTGGGCAGGACACCAAGCGGCCGGGCGCCGCCAGCGGGCATGCAGTTGCAGGCCCAGGCCCAGCAGCAGCGGCCCGGCCAGCTGCCCCAGCTGCTGGCCCACCCAGCGCAGCGCATCCACCGAGCACTGGGTGCGCGTCAGTTGCCCCGGCGCGGCGCTCTGCCGCGCGTAGTCGAAAGGCAGGAACTGGTGGTTCACCAGCCACACCAGGTGCGGCAGCAGCACCAGCCCGGCCAGCAGGCCGGCCTGCAGCAGGCCGCGGCGGTGCCGCGCCTCGCGCCAGCCCTGGCGCAGCACCCAGAACACGAACACCGCACCGGCGCTCAGCGCCACCTGGTACTTGGCCAGGCCACCCAGGCCCAGCGCCAGCCCGACACCCCACCAGGCCCGCCGTGCGGCCTGCGGCGTGGTGGCCGCAAAGGCGCGCCAGGCACACGCCGCCGCTGCCAGATGGGCCAGCATCAACAGCGTGTCGTGGTTGAAGTAGGCCAGCCGCAGGCTGTAGTAGCCGATGCACAGCGTGCCCAGCAGGCCCAGCAACGCCAGCTGCGCGCCCAGCAGCTGGCGCATCAGCCCGTGCAGCAGCAGCAAGGCTCCGCCCGTCACCAGGCCGGCGGCGGCATAGCTGGCCCACTCGGTCAGGCCCAGGGCCTGCACCAGCGGCCACAACACGGCGGTGGGCAGCGGCGGATGCTTGTAGTAGCCCCATTCCAGCGAGCGCACCCAGCTCAGCTGTTCGGCGTTGTCGACAGGCGGCGACTGGGTGCTCAGCGCCGTCCAGGCCAGCCAGGCCAGCACCCACAGCGCCAGCCAGGGCGCCACGCCAAGCACATGCCCGGCCGGCAGGCTGCCGGACAGGCCGCCCCGGACCGGGGCCCAGGGCAGGAAGGGAGGACGGAACATCGGCCGCAACTGCTGGGAACGGCCGGCCCAGCGGCCGGGCACCTGGCCCTTGCCGACCACCCGTCCGATCCCGCCGACACTGCGTTGTTGTTGAACACCTGACGCAGCGGATCTTTACATTGCCGCAATACGGGGAAGTGACCGTGCCCCTCGGGACTTGCCCGCACCGGCGCCACCAAGCACCGAAACCGGGGGCAGGTGTTGCCCGCAGCCGGCCTCGGCGGTGCGCGGCGGCTGTCAGCCGGCCACGACCCGCGGCGCGCTGGCACGCGCGGCGATGGCGCGCTCGTACAACGCCAGGTACTCGCGTGCCGGGCCGGCCCAGGACAAGTCCTGCGCCATGCCGCTGCCGGCCATCTGCCACCAGGCGCCGGCATCCCTGCGCAGGGCCAGGGCACGGCGCACCGCGGCGGCAAAGGCGGTGGGCGTGGCCTCGTCGAAGACGAAGCCGGTGACGCCATCGGCCACCGTGTCGGCCAGGCCGCCGACGCGGCGCACGATGGGCAGCGTACCGTAGCGCAGGCCGTACATCTGGGTCAGGCCGCAGGGCTCGAAGCGCGAGGGCACGGCAATGGCATCGGCACCGGCGATCAGGCGGTGCGCCGAGGCCTCGTCGTAGCCGATGTGGGTGGCCACGCGGCCCGGGTGGGCCTCGACGGCCATGCGGAAGGCCGCCTCGAAGGCTGCATCGCCGGTGCCCTGCACGGCGAACTGCACGCCCTCGGCCACCAGGGCCGGCAGCGCGGCCAGCACCAGATCGAGCCCCTTTTGCGAGGTGAGCCGGCTGACCACCGTGACCAGCAGCGCCGCATCGTCGGGCACCAGGCCCATCTCGGCCTGCAGTGCGCGGCGGCAGGCCTGCTTGCCGGCTGGCCGGCTGGCGTCGTAGCGGCTGGCGATGGCGGCATCGGCGGCCGGGTTCCACACCTGCGGGTCGATGCCGTTGAGGATGCCCCAGACATCGCCGCGCCGGCCCTGGATCACGCCTTCCAGGCCGCAGCCGAACTCGGGCGTGGCGATCTCGCGCGCATAGCCCGGGCTCACGGTGGTGATGGCATCGGCAAACTTCAGGCCGGCCTTCATGAACGACAGCTGGCCATGGAACTCCAGCCCGGCCGGCGACATGAAGGCCGCGCGCAGGCCCAGCAGCGCCCAGTCGTCATGGGCGAACAGGCCCTGGAAGGCCAGGTTGTGGATCGTGAACACCGCGGCCGCTGCGGTGGGCCGGTGCTCGGCCATGTAGGCGCAGGTCATCGCGGCATGCCAGTCGTGGGCATGCACCACGTCGGGTGTCCAGTCGGGGTCGGCCTCGCCGGCGGCCAGGTGCGCGCCCACCCAGCCCAGCAGCGCAAAACGCTGCAGGTTGTCGGCCCACTCGCTGCCGTCGGGGGCCTGGTAAGGGCTGCCGCCACGGCGGTACAGGTAGGGGGCGTCCACCAGGTACACCGGCAGCTGGCTGCCCGGCATGCGGCCCTTGAGCAGGCGCACGCGCATCGCGCCGAAGGCTGCCCCCACATCCAGCACGGTGCGCGGTGACTGCACCGCCTCCAGCACCGCCGGCAGGCCCGGCAGCAGCAGGCGCACATCGGTGCCCTCGGCCGCCAGGGCCGGCGGCAGCGCCGCCACCACATCGGCCAGGCCGCCCGTCTTGACCAGCGGATAGACCTCCGCCGCCACATGCAGCACGCGCATCAGGCGAACACCCCCGCGTTCACGCCGGTGCCATTGGCCAGCGCCGCCAGCATCGGCCGCGTGACCAGGGTCACGCCCTGCTCGCTGCGGTGGAAGCGGCGCGCGTCCTCGGCCGCGTCCTCGCCGATCACCATGCCATCGGGGATGGCACAGCCACGGTCGACCACCACCTTGGTCAGGCGCGCGCCGCGGCCCACCTGCACGCCGGGCATCAGCACGCTCCAGTTCACCACGGCATGCGAGTGCACGCGCACGCTGGAGAACAGCACCGAGCGGAACACCGAGCCCGAGACGATGCAGCCGCCCGACACCAGCGATTCGATGGCCATGCCGCGCCGGTCGTCGGCGTTGTGCACGAACTTGGC
>CAYPDO010000374.1:0-5112 GCA_964409495.1 uncultured Bordetella sp. | reverse complement strand
CAGCCCTGAGCGCAACGAGCCACCCGACATCGACATCGTTTTCGAGCACCAGCGCCGAGTGGAGGTGATCCAGTACCTCTTCGGCCGCTTCGGCCGCCTGCGCGCCGCGCTCACCGGCGTCGTCATCCGCTACCGCCCGCGTTCGGCACTGCGCGACGTGGGCCGGGCGCTGGGCATCGGTCTTGACCGCATCGCCGCGGTGGCCAAGTCGCAGCACTGGTTTGATGGCCGCAGGATCGACCCCGAGCGCCTGCGCGAGCACGGCCTCGACCCCGAGGCGCCGGTGTGCCGGCAGTGGATGGCGCTGACCGAGCAGCTGATCAACCGGCCGCGCCACCTCAGCCAGCACCCGGGCGGCTTCGTCATCGCGCGCGACGATGTCTCGCGCCTGGTGCCGGTGGAAAACGCCGCGATGGACGGCCGCACCGTGATCCAGTGGGACAAGGACGATCTCGACGCGCTGGGCCTGATCAAGGTGGACATCCTGGCGCTGGGCATGCTGTCGGCCATCCGCCGTGCGCTGGCCTTCGTGGCCTGCAAGGCTGGCCTGCCCAGGTTCCTGATGCAGCAGGTGCCGGCCCATGACGACGCGGTGTACGAGATGCTGTGCCGGGGCGACAGCATCGGCACCTTCCAGGTCGAAAGCCGGGCGCAGATGAGCATGCTGCCGCGCCTGCAGCCGCGCTGCTTCTACGATCTGGTGATCGAGGTGGCCATCGTGCGCCCCGGCCCCATCCAGGGCGGCATGGTGCACCCCTACCTGCAGCGCCGCAGCGGCGCCGAGCCGGTCAGCTACCCCAGCGCCGAGGTGCGCCAGGCGCTCGAGCGCACGCTGGGCGTGCCCATCTTCCAGGAGCAGGTGATGCAGCTGGCCATCCTGGCCGCCGATTTCACGCCTGGCGAGGCCGACCGCCTGCGCCGTGCCATGGCCGCCTGGAAGCGCAAGGGCGGCCTGGGCCCGTTCCATGCGCGCCTGGTGGGCCGCATGGTGGCCAAGGGCTATGCGCGTGAATACGCCGAGCGCATCTTCCAGCAGATCGAGGGCTTCGGCGAATATGGCTTTCCGGAAAGCCATGCCGCCAGCTTTGCGCTGCTGGTGTGGGTCAGCGCCTGGCTGAAGTGCCGCCACCCCGACGCCTTTCTGGCCGCGCTGCTCAACAGCCAGCCGATGGGCTTTTATGCCCCGGCGCAGCTGGTGCGCGATGCCCGCGCCCATGGCGTGCAGGTGCTGCCGGTGGATGTGCTGGCCAGCGAGTGGGACACCGTGCTCGAGCCGCGCAGCCCCTCCCCGGGGCCGGGCGATGCGCCACCCGCCAGCCAGGCCGTGGCGCCTGTGGCGCTGCCGCCGGGCACGCCGCCGCTGCACCCGGTGCGCCTGGGCTTTGGCCGGCTGATCGGCTTTCGCGAGGCCGATGCCCGGCGCATCGTCGCTGCGCGCGCCGCGGCGGCCGATCCGGCCCGGCCGTTCAGCAGCGTGGAGGATCTTGCGCGCCGCGCCGGCCTCGATGCCCATGCCCTGGCCTGCCTGGCCGAGGGCGATGCGCTCACCGCCCTCACGGGCCACCGCCACCAGGCCGCCTGGGCCGTGCGTGGCATCGACACGCGTGCCACCGCGCTGTTGGCCGGCACGCGCACGCACGAGGCGCCGGTGCTGCTGGCCGCACCGGCGCCGGGCGAGGCCCTGGTGGCCGACTACCGCCGCGTGGGCCTGTCGCTCACCCAGCACCCGCTGGCCCTGCTGCGCGCGCAGCTGGCGCAGTTCCAGGTGCAGCCGGCGGCGGTGCTGGCCGGCTGCCGGCGCGGGCAGCTGGCGCGCGCCTCGGGCCTGGTCACGCACCGTCAGCGCCCCGAAACCGCCAAGGGCGTGGTCTTCGTCACGCTGGAAGACGAGACCGGCAGCGTCAACGTCATCGTCTGGCCGCAGGTGGCGCAGGCCCAGCGCCGGCCGCTGCTGGCCGCGCGCCTGCTCACCGTCTACGGTGTGTGGCAGGCCGAAGGCGAGGTGCGCCACCTGATCGCCCGGCGCCTGGTCGATCATTCCGAGCTGCTGAACGGTCTCGTCACCCACAGCCGCGACTTCCATTGAGCGCTGGCCGGACAATCGCCGCTTCACACCTGAACCGGGCCTGAACCGCGCCAGCGCACCCGCTCCGGCGCCGCCAGCTGCACACGACCATGACCCCCACCCTGATGACCCACACCCTGCAATGGCTGCCGGCCGATGGCAGCACCCCGCAACAGCTGATGGTGCTGCTGCACGGCTGGGGCGCCAGCGCGGCCGACATGGCGCCGCTGGCCCAGGTGCTGCGCCAGCAGTTCCCGCAGTGCGCCGTGCTGGCGCCCGAGGGCTTCGAGCCGCTGGACGGCACCGGCGCCGCGCAGCTGGCCGGCCGCCAGTGGTTCAGCCTGGCCGGGGCCCAGGGCGGCATGCTCAGCGAGGCCGAGCGCCCGGCGCGCGTGGCCGCCGTGCTGCCGCGCCTGGCCGAGTGGCTGCGCGCCGCCCAGGCGGCCACCGGCGTGGACGCGCAGGCCACGGCGCTGGTGGGCTTCTCGCAGGGCGCGATCTGCGCACTCGAGCTGGTGCAGCGCCACGATGGCGCGGCCGGTCGCGTGCTGGCCTTTGCCGGGCGCTACGCTGCGCTGCCTGATGTGGCGCCGCGCGAGACCACGCTGCACTTCTTCCACGGCAGTGCCGATGGCGTGATCCCGGTGGCCCACGCGCGCGCCGCCATCGAGCGCCTGGCCGCGCTGCAGGGCGATGCCACCATCGACATCGCCGAAGGCGCCGGCCACGAGATCCCGCCGGCCCTGTTGCGCTGCGCGCTGCAGCGGCTCACCAGCCACATCCCGCAGCGCACCTGGCGCGAGGCCATGGGCGCGGCAAGGCGCGAATGAACCTGCTGCGCGGGCCGTCCTGGACGTTGGGGCGGCCCGGCGCCCTTCGCCATACGGGTGCACGACGGCGTGGCGCGAGCCACCCTGAGCCCGCCCGCAACGGCTTCTTCACACTTTGCGAGTCGCTTGGCGGCGGGGCGCAATGCCCGGGCGGCCCCGTCGGCCGCCGGCGGCTTCGTACACTGCCGGCATGCTGTTCCTGCTTTCGCCCGCCAAGACCCTGGACTACGAACGCCCGCTGCCCGCCGGCGTGGGCCGCCGTGCCACCGAGCCGGCCTTCGTGCCGCGCGCTGCCGCGCTGATCGACGGCCTGAAGACCCTCACGCCGCCCGAACTGGCGCAGCTGATGGACCTGTCCGACGAACTGGCCGCGCTGAACGTCGGCCGCTTCGCCGCCTGGACCCCCACGCACAGCCCGAAGAACAGCCGCCCGGCCGCCTACGCCTTCAATGGCGACGTGTACGACGGCCTCGACATCCGCACGCTGGCGGCTGCCGATCTGGGCTGGGCGCAGGATCATCTGGTGATCCTGTCGGGCCTGTACGGCGCGCTGCGCCCGTTTGACCGCCTGCAGCCCTACCGCCTGGAGATGGGCACGCGCTGGGCCAATGCCGCCGGCAAGGATTTGTATGCCTGGTGGGGCGACACGGTGGCCGGCTACCTCAACGAGCGCCTGGCCGGCGAGCGCAACCCGGTGATCGTGAACCTGGCCTCGCAGGAGTATTTCAAGGTGGCCGACCGCGCCGCGCTGAAGGCGCGCGTCATCGAGTGTGTCTTCGAGGACTGGAAGGACGGCACCGGTGCCGCCGGCGGCCAGTACAAGATCAGCAGCTTCTTCGCCAAGCGTGCGCGTGGGGCCTTCGCGCGCTGGGCCATCCGCCACCGCGTGCGCAGCGTAGCGGCGCTGCGCGGCTTCGATGCCGACGGTTATGCGCACGATGCCACGGCATCCACGCCCGAGCGCCTGGTGTTCCGCCGCCGCGCCTGACGCGGCAGCGCGCGGCCGTCGTGGCCGCTGCCAGAATGGCCGCATGTTGTTGAGCCCACCCGCGCCCGCAGCCCGCCATGCCGACACGCTGCCGGACACCGTTGCCGGGTGAACCAGCCCCGAGGTAGAGCGCCGTGACAACGCAGACCGTCACCCCTGAACTGCGGCAGTGGATCATCGAGCAGGCCCGTGCCGGCTGCCGCCCTGAAGACGTGCTGGCCGCGATGCGCGGCAGCGGCTGGGAAGAGGGTGTGGCCGTGGCCGCGCTGGAGCAGACGCTGGCCGGGCAGGTGCCGGCCCATGCCTTGCCGGCGAGCGACGGCGCTGGCGGTGCGGCCCGCGCGCCGATGCAGCCGCTGCCGGCGGTGGTGCCGGTGCCCGAGCCCGACCTGCGCGGCGCGCCATCGCGCGTGTGGGCGCACGACCGCGAGGTGGCGGTGCTGGCCAGCATGAGCCATCCGCGCGTGGTGGTCTTCGGCGGCCTGCTCAGCGATGACGAGTGCGATGCCATGGTGGCCGCGGCCGGGCCGCGCATGGCGCGCTCGGAGACCGTGGTCTACGAGACCGGCGGCAACGAGGTGAATGCCGCGCGCACCAGCGAGGGCATGTTCTTCGGTCGCGCCGAGAACGCGCTGTGCGAGCGCATCGAGGCGCGCATTGCCGCGCTGCTGCGCTGGCCGGTGGAAAACGGCGAGGGCCTGCAGGTGCTGCATTACCGGCCCGGTGCCGAGTACAAGCCGCACCACGACTACTTCGATCCCGCCCAGCCCGGCATGGCCGCGGTGCTGCGCCGCGGTGGCCAGCGTGTGGGCACGGTGGTGATGTACCTGAACACGCCCGAGCAGGGTGGTGCCACCACCTTTCCGGATGTCGGCTTCGAGGTGGCGCCGATCAAGGGCAATGCGGTGTTCTTCAGCTACGAGCGCGCGCACCCGGTGAGCCGCACGTTGCATGGCGGGGCGCCGGTGATCCGGGGGGACAAGTGGGTGGCCACCAAGTGGCTGCGCGAGCGGGAATTCGTTTGACCGTTTCTTGAGCGGTCGGTCGCTGGACACGCTGGCTGGCGTCACTGTGTGAATGCCTGGCTGCCTGGCTGCCTGGCTGGCTGCCTGGCTGGCTGCCTGATTGCATGATTGCCTGATTGCCTGTCGGCTGGTGTTTCCCATGGCTCTTTGCAGCGCGCCGGGATGTCGCCCCGGCGGGCGACCCACTTTCTTTTCGCGAAAAGA